>NZ_LT607551.1:262110-283860 GCF_900095275.1 Pseudomonas sp. UMAB-40 | reverse complement strand
GGCATAAGCCGGGCGTTTTTTATTGGGCGACGATCACTCGTGATACTGCGCCGACAGCTCATGCACCGCGCGCATGAACGCGCCAGCATGTTCCGGATCGACTTCCGGCGTGATGCCATGGCCGAGGTTGAACACGTGGCCGCTGCCTTTGCCGTAGCTGGCAAGAATTCGACCGACTTCGGTGCGAATGGCTTCTGGCTTGGCGTACAGCACGGTGGGGTCCATGTTGCCTTGCAGCGCGACTTTGTTGCCGACGCGCTGGCGGGCTTCGCCGATGTCGCAGGTCCAGTCCAGGCCGAGAGCATCTGCGCCAGCGTCAGCGATGCTTTCGAGCCACAGGCCGCCGTTCTTGGTGAACAGGATGACCGGTACTTTGCGGCCTTCGTGTTCGCGGATCAGGCCGCTGACGATTTTGCGCATGTAGGCCAGGGAGAATTCCTGGTACGCCGCCGCCGAGAGGTTGCCGCCCCAGGTGTCGAAGATCTGCACCGCTTGCGCGCCGGCCATAATCTGGCCGTTGAGGTAGCTGGTGACCGACTGCGCGAGCTTGTCCAGCAGCAGGTGCATGGCTTGCGGGTTGTCGTAGAGCATGGCCTTGGTCTTGCGGAAGTCTTTCGACGAGCCGCCTTCGACCATGTAGGTGGCCAGGGTCCATGGGCTGCCGGAAAAGCCGATCAGCGGCACGCGGCCGTTCAGTTCGCGGCGGATGGTGCTGACCGCGTCCATGACGTAGCCAAGGTCTTTGTGCGGATCAGGAATCGGCAGGGCTTCGATGTCGGCCATCGTACTGACGACTTTCTTGAAGCGTGGACCTTCACCGGTTTCAAAGTACAGGCCCTGGCCCATGGCATCCGGGATGGTGAGGATGTCGGAGAACAGGATTGCCGCGTCCAGTTGCGGATAGCGGTCGAGCGGCTGCATCGTGACTTCGCAAGCGAACTCCGGGTTCATGCACAGGCTCATGAAGTCACCGGCCTTGGCACGGCTGGCGCGGTATTCCGGCAGGTAGCGACCGGCCTGACGCATCATCCATACCGGCGTGACGTCTACGGGTTGCTTGAGCAGGGCGCGAAGGAAACGGTCGTTCTTCAGGGCAGTCATGTCGGCATCCGGAAAAAAAGTGCGGGCATTTTCTCAGAGCTCGACGCAAAAGGCACGGTTGCAGGTCAGCCTTTTGTCTATCGGGTCAATTTGTCGCGGGGGAACACGGTGTTCGCAACACACGGAAACCAATGTGGGAGCTGGCCTGCCAGCGATGCGGACACCTCGGTGGTCAGTCAGTCCGAGGTGATGCTATCGCTGGCAGGCCAGCTCCCACAGGGTTATTGCAGTCAGGGCGGGGTCAGACGCCCAGGTAATCCAGGATCCCTTCGGCGGCATTACGGCCTTCGAAGATCGCCGTTACCACCAGGTCAGATCCGCGAACCATGTCGCCACCGGCGAAGATTTTCGGGTTGCTGGTCTGGTGCTTGTACTGACCTTGTTCCGGGGCTACAACGCGGCCCTGGCTGTCGGTCTGGATGCTGAACTGCTCGAACCACGACGCCGGGCTTGGACGGAAGCCGAAGGCGATGACCACGGCGTCGGCCGGGATGATCTCTTCGGAGCCCGGGATCGGCTCGGGGCTGCGACGGCCACGGGCGTCCGGTTCGCCGAGACGGGTCTCGACCACCTTCACGCCTTCGACGCGGTCTTCACCGACGATGGCGATCGGCTGGCGGTTGTAGAGGAATTTCACGCCTTCTTCCTTGGCGTTCTTCACTTCTTTGCGCGAGCCCGGCATGTTCGCTTCGTCACGACGATAAGCACAGGTCACCGACTTGGCGCCCTGGCGAATCGAAGTGCGGTTGCAGTCCATCGCCGTGTCGCCGCCGCCCAGCACCACAACTTTCTTGCCTTTCATGTCGACGAAATCTTCCGGCGACTTTTCAAAGCCCAGGTTGCGATTGACGTTGGCGATCAGGAAGTCCAAGGCGTCATGCACGCCCGGCAGATCCTCACCGGCAAAGCCGCCCTTCATGTAGGTGTAGGTGCCCATGCCCATGAACACGGCATCGTATTCTTCGAGCAGTTGCTCGATGGTCACGTCCTTGCCCACTTCGGTGTTCAGGCGAAACTCGATGCCCATGCCGGTGAAAACTTCGCGACGATTGCTCAGCACGGTCTTTTCCAGCTTGAACTCGGGGATGCCGAAGGTCAGCAGACCGCCGATTTCCGGGTTCTTGTCGAACACGACCGGGGTCACGCCGCCGCGTACCAGCACGTCGGCACAACCCAAACCTGCCGGGCCTGCGCCGATCACCGCAACACGTTTGCCGGTCGGTATGACCTTGGACATGTCTGGACGCCAGCCCATGGCGAACGCCGTGTCGGTGATGTACTTCTCGACCGAACCGATGGTCACCGCGCCGAAGCCGTCGTTGAGGGTGCAGGCACCCTCGCACAGACGATCCTGCGGGCACACCCGGCCGCAGACTTCCGGCAGGGTGTTGGTCTGGTGCGACAGCTCGGCGGCCTGGAGGATGTTGCCCTCGGCCACCAGTTTCAGCCAGTTCGGAATGAAGTTGTGCACCGGGCACTTCCATTCGCAATACGGGTTACCGCAACCCAGGCAGCGGTGGGCCTGATCGGCCGAATGCTGGGGTTTGAAGGGCTCGTAGATCTCCACGAACTCTTTCTTGCGTTGACGCAACAGTTTCTTCTTCGGATCTTTGCGCCCGACATCGATGAACTGGAAGTCGTTATTCAGACGTTCAGCCATTGTTAAAACCTCATCAAACTCTTCAGGCGCATATCACTGCGGGTTGGCACGGGTGCTGGAAAGCAACGATTTCAGGTTGGCAGCCTTGGGCTTGACCAGCCAGAAACGGCGCAGATAGTCATCGAGGTTTTCAGCGAGGTTACGACCCCATTCGCTGTCGGTTTCCTCGACGTATTCGTTCAGCACGCGTTGCAGGTGGCTGCGATAGGCTTCCATCGCCTCACCGCTGATCCGCTGGATTTCCACCAGTTCGTGGTTGACCCGGTCAACGAAGCTGTTGTCCTGGTCGAGCACGTAGGCGAAACCGCCGGTCATGCCTGAGCCGAAGTTGTAACCGGTCTTGCCCAGGACGCAGACGAAACCACCGGTCATGTACTCGCAGCAGTGATCGCCCGTGCCTTCAACCACGGTGTGAGCACCGGAGTTACGCACGGCAAAACGCTCGCCTGCGGTGCCGGCGGCAAATAACTTGCCGCCCGTGGCGCCGTACAGGCAGGTGTTGCCGATGATGGCACTGTCCTGAGTCTTGTAGACGCTGCCCTTCGGCGGAACGATGACCAGCTTGCCGCCGGTCATGCCTTTGCCGACGTAGTCGTTGGCATCGCCTTCAAGGTACATGTTCAGGCCGCCGGCGTTCCACACACCGAAGCTCTGACCGGCCGTCCCTTTGAAGCGGAAGGTGATCGGCGCGTTCGCCATGCCTTGGTTGCCGTGCTTGCGGGCGATTTCACCGGAGATCCGCGCGCCGATCGAACGGTCGCAGTTGCAGATATCCAGGGCGAAATCAGCGCCGCTCATGTCGTTGATGGCCGAGGTGGCCATGTCGACCATTTTCTCGGCCAGCAGGCCCTTGTCGAACGGCGGGTTACGGTCGACCTGGCAGAACTGAGGCTTGTCCGCCGGGATGTGATCGCTGCCGAGCAACGGGGTCAGGTCCAAGTGTTGCTGCTTGGCGGTCTGGCCTTCGAGGATGTCCAGCAGATCGGTACGACCGATCAGCTCTTCGAGGGAGCGCACACCCAGCTTGGCCAGCCACTCACGGGTTTCTTCGGCGACGTAGGTGAAGAAATTCACCACCATGTCGACGGTCCCGATGTAGTGATCCTTGCGCAGCTTCTCGTTCTGAGTCGCAACGCCGGTGGCGCAGTTGTTCAGGTGGCAGATGCGCAGGTATTTGCAGCCCAGCGCGATCATTGGCGCGGTGCCGAAGCCGAAGCTTTCGGCGCCAAGGATGGCGGCCTTGATCACGTCGAGGCCGGTTTTCAGGCCGCCGTCGGTCTGTACCCGCACTTTGCCGCGCAGGTCGTTGCCGCGCAGGGTCTGGTGGGTTTCGGCCAGGCCGAGTTCCCACGGAGCGCCCGCGTATTTGATCGAGGTCAGCGGCGACGCGCCGGTGCCGCCGTCGTAGCCGGAGATGGTGATCAAGTCCGCGTAGGCCTTGGCCACACCGGCGGCGATGGTGCCGACGCCTGCTTCTGCCACCAGCTTCACCGAGACCAGGGCCTTCGGGTTGACTTGTTTCAGGTCGAAAATCAGCTGCGACAAGTCTTCGATCGAATAGATGTCGTGGTGCGGCGGAGGCGAAATCAGGGTCACGCCCGGCACTGCGTAACGCAGCTTGGCGATCAGACCGTTGACTTTGCCGCCTGGCAGCTGACCCCCTTCACCGGGCTTGGCGCCCTGAGCGACTTTGATCTGCAGCACTTCAGCGTTGACCAGGTATTCCGGAGTTACACCGAAACGGCCAGTCGCGACTTGCTTGATTTTCGAGCTCTTGATGGTGCCGTAACGCGCCGGGTCTTCGCCGCCTTCGCCGGAGTTTGAACGCGCACCGAGGCGGTTCATGGCTTCGGCGAGGGCTTCGTGAGCTTCTGGCGACAACGCACCAAGGGAGATGCCAGCGGAGTCGAAGCGTTTGAGCACCGATTCCAGCGGTTCGATCTCGCTGATGTCCAGCGGCGTGTCCAGGGTCTTGACCTTGAACAGGTCGCGGATCATCGACACCGGACGGTTGTCCACCAGCGCCGTGTATTCCTTGAACTTGCTGTAGTCGCCCTGCTGCACAGCGGCTTGCAGGGTGTTGACCACGTCCGGGTTATACGCGTGATATTCGCCACCGTGGACGAATTTCAGCAAACCGCCCTGCTGGATTGGCTTGCGCTGGCTCCAGGCTTCGGCAGCCAGGGCTTTCTGCTCGGCTTCGATGTCGACGAAACGTGCGCCCTTGATGCGGCTCGGCACGCCACGGAAGCTCAGCTCACAAACTTCTTCGGACAGGCCGATGGCTTCAAACAGCTGCGCACCGCGGTATGAGGTGATGGTCGAGATGCCCATCTTCGACAAGATCTTCAACAGACCTTTGGTGATGCCTTTGCGGTAGTTCTTGAACACCTCGTAGAGGTCGCCCAGCACTTCACCGGTACGGATCAGGTCGCCCAGCACTTCGTAGGCCAGGAACGGATAGACCGCCGAGGCGCCGAAACCGATCAGCACCGCAAAGTGATGCGGGTCACGAGCGGTCGCGGTTTCCACGAGGATGTTGGAGTCGCAACGCAGGCCTTTCTCGGTCAGGCGGTGGTGCACCGCGCCAGTGGCGAGCGAAGCGTGGATCGGCAACTTGCCCGGGGCAATGTGGCGGTCACTCAGCACGACCTGGGTACGACCGGAGCGCACGGCTTCTTCAGCCTGATCGGCGACGTTGCGGATGGCCGCTTCGAGGCCGACGCTTTCGTCGTAGTTGAGGTCGATGATCGCGCGCTCGAAGCCCGGACGATCCAGGTTCATCAGCGAACGCCACTTGGCCGGGGAAATGACCGGCGAGCTGAGGATTACGCGCGAGGCGTGTTCCGGCGACTCCTGGAAGATGTTGCGCTCGGCACCGAGGCAGATCTCCAGCGACATGACGATGGCTTCACGCAGCGGGTCGATCGGCGGGTTGGTGACCTGCGCGAACTGCTGGCGGAAATAGTCGTATGGCGTGCGCACGCGCTGGGACAGCACGGCCATCGGCGTATCGTCGCCCATCGAGCCAACGGCTTCGTAGCCTTGCTCGCCGAGCGGACGCAGCACCTGGTCGCGCTCTTCGAACGTGACCTGGTACATCTTCATGTACTGCTTGAGCTGATCGACGTCGTAGAAAGCCGAACCGTGGTCGTTGTCTTCCATGGTCGCCTGGATGCGCAGGGCATTCTTGCGCAGCCATTGCTTGTACGGATGACGGGACTTCAAGCGGTTGTCGATCGCATCGGTGTCGAGGATCTGACCGGTTTCGGTGTCCACGGCAAAGATCTGGCCCGGGCCCACACGCCCCTTGGCGATCACGTCTTCAGGCTGGTAGTTCCAGACACCGATTTCCGAGGCCAGGGTGATGAAACCGTTCTTGGTGGTGACCCAACGCGCCGGACGCAGACCGTTACGGTCGAGCAGGCACACCGCGTAACGACCATCGGTCATTACCACGCCGGCCGGGCCGTCCCACGGTTCCATGTGCATCGAGTTGTATTCGTAGAATGCCCGCAGGTCCGGGTCCATGGTTTCGACGTTCTGCCACGCAGGCGGAATAATCATCCGCACGCCACGGAACAGGTCGATCCCACCGGTGACCATCAGCTCGAGCATGTTGTCCATGCTGGAGGAGTCGGAACCGACACGGTTGACCAGCGGGCCGAGCTCTTCCAGGTCCATCAGATCGTTGGTGAACTTGGTGCGACGGGCCACGGCCCAGTTGCGGTTGCCGGTGATGGTGTTGATCTCGCCGTTGTGCGCCAGGAAGCGGAACGGTTGAGCCAGCGGCCATTTCGGCAGGGTGTTGGTGGAGAAGCGCTGGTGGAACACGCAAATCGAGGTTTGCAGGCGCTGGTCGCTGAGGTCTGGATAGAAGGCGGTCAAGTCCGCCGGCATCATCAGGCCTTTATAAATGATGGTTTTGTGCGAAAAGCTGCAGATGTAGTGATCGGTGTCGGCGGCATTGGCCACGGACGAGCGACGACGGGAGGTGAACAGCTTGATCGCCATGTCCTGGTCGCTCAGGCCTTCACCGCCGATGTACACCTGCTCGATCTGCGGCAGGCGCTCCAGGGCCAGGCGGCCAAGGACGCTGGTGTCGATGGGCACTTTGCGCCAGCCGACCAGTTGCAGGCCCGCAGACAGGATCTCGCGGTTCATGTTCTCGCGAGCGGCTTCGGCTTTGACCGGGTCCTGGTTGAAGAAGACCATGCCTACGGCATATTGCTTGGGCAGTTCGACGCCGAAGGTTTCCTGGGCGATGGCTCGCAGGAACACGTCCGGCTTTTGAATCAGCAAGCCGCAACCGTCACCGGTCTTGCCGTCGGCGTTGATCCCCCCGCGGTGGGTCATGCAGGTCAGGGCCTCGATGGCCGTTTGCAAAAGGGTATGACTGGGCTCGCCCTGCATATGGGCTATCAGGCCGAAACCGCAGTTATCCTTGAATTCATCTGGTTGGTACAGACCTGCTTTCATAGACACTTTCTCACCAGGCTGCCTCTTTTCGAGGCAAATTTCTTTTCAATTCAACCACTTGCGATCCGCGCCGAACGTTCGTCGGCTTAGCGGGGGCAAAAGGGTGGTCATTGTACACAGCGACACAGACGCTCACAAATTTGACGACGAACTGTCGCAAATCTATGTCGCATTTGTGAAAGGTTTAAAGCGATCTGCTGTGCTAGTCAAAACTTTTTTAATTTTGACCGCAACGACTCAAAGACTACTGTAACGCAGACACCACAAGGCACGCGGCCTGTAGAGGCGGCATGCGCTTGTAGAAATTTTGAGGTGCTTGGAGAGGCGGCCTGGGTAAGGCCGCCGAATCTTCAGCGAGTTGTTGCCAGTTCCTGTTGGACGCTGGCGACAGTGCGAGGCCAAGGTTTACCAGCCTGAACCTTCGCTGGCAAGGCCTTGATGGCGGTCAGGGCTGCATCGCGGTTGGCGAAGTTACCGTAGGTGATGACGTAAAGCGGCTTGCCGTTGAGGACTTTCTTGAAATAACGGTACTCGCCGCCCTGCTCTTTCACGAAGTTTTGCGCAGTCGCTTCGGAGCTGGTGCCGAGGATCTGCACCACGTAGTTGCTTGTCGGCTGCCCGGCGTACCAGGTGCCACCCGCGCCTTTCGCAGGAGCGGCGGCCGGCTTCTCGACCGGCTTGGCGGTAGCCACGACGGCTGGCTTGGCTGGCACCGGGGCCGGCTTCACGGCAGGCGCAGTCGGGACTGGCTTGGCGGTCGCAACCTGAGTCGGCGCTGGCACTGGTTTGGCGGCTGGCGTCGGCGCAGGGCCCGGCTGAATACCCGCTGGTGGCGCGGTGGTGGTCACGGTTGGCGGTGTAGCGCTGGACCCTTCGACCGGCACGCCGTCGTCGCCTTCAGTGATGCCACCGGCGGCTTCGGCCAGCGGACCTCTCATGACCGGTTGCGAGTTGCCGACCAGCGGCAACGGCATCGGTTGCGAATTACCGGCGAATTCGACGGAAGGCGCACCGCCGCTGTTAGGTTGTGGCGTGCCCTGCCCGAGTGGCAATTGCGCCTGTTCGTTGGCCGGCGCGCCGGTGGTCGGTGCTTTGCTGCGACCCGGCATCAACCAGGCGGCGGCTACCGCGACCACGACGACGGCGGAAATCGCCAATACGTGTTTCTTCGGCATGTTGAACCCCATACTTGGACGCTTGACCGCTGAGCGGCTGGCAATCATGGCTTCGATCATTGCATCGCGGGCAACCTGGTTGATGGTGCCAGGCCAGCCGTCGGAGCTTTCGTGAATATCAGAGATCTGATCTGCGGTGAAAAGTTCGATACCCCGACCGGCGCCTTCGAGCCGCTGGTCCAGGTATTCACGGGTTTCTTCTTCGGTGTAGGGCTGCAACTCGATGACGTGGAAACGCTCTTCCTCGAGGCTCAGCGCGTCCAGTTGCGCAATCAGCGACGACTCACCGAACAGGAACACATGCGGACGACCTTCCGGCGCACCGGCGGCCAGGGCCAGCAAGGCCTCCAGCGCGGATTCGTCGAGCTGCTCGGCGTCATCCACCAGCAAATAGACTTCCTGCCCGGTCAGCGCCAGTTGCACGACCTGCGACAGAATCGCGTTGACCTCAGCCTGGGCAACGTTCAGCGCCTGAGCCACCTGACGCAACACGCCGGCCGCATCGCCAGCGCCACGGGCGGAAACCACCACGCTTTGCACCGATTGCTTGTTGGTGCTGGCAACCAGGGCTTGGCGCAACAGGGTCTTGCCGCTGCCTTGTGGGCCGGTGACCACCAGCAACAACTGGCTGTAGCGGGCCAGGTGATGCAGTTGCCCCAGCACCGGTTTGCGCTGGGCCGGGAAGAATTTGAAGCCAGGTACCCGTGGAGCAAAAGGGTCATGACTTAACTGGTAATGGCCGAGGAAAGCCTCGTCGGCATGCAAACTAGTCATCGGGATCTTATTAACCTTTAAGCTGAGCCAGGGCGCGGTAATCCGCTCCCAGCGTGGCCTGTAAAACTTCTTTCGGATAATCGTCGGTCACCACCGCTTCGCCCATGTGGCGCAGCAGCACCAGGCGTAAACGACCGTCGATCACTTTCTTGTCAATTGCCATGTGTTCGAGAAAATCGGCTTCGGTCATCTCTTCCGGCGGGATGACCGGCAGGCCGGCACGCTGAAACAGGCGAATGCCGCGATCGCGTTCTTGTTCGCTGATCCAGCCCAGTCGTGCGGACATTTCCAAAGCCATTACGGTGCCAGCAGCGACGGCTTCACCATGAAGCCAGACACCATAGCCCATATGGGTTTCGATAGCGTGTCCGAAGGTGTGACCCAGGTTCAACGTGGCACGAACACCGGTTTCCTTCTCGTCGGCACCGACCACCTCAGCCTTGGCGGCGCAGGAACGCTCGATGGCATACGTCAGCGCGACCTGGTCCAGGGCGCGCAGGCGATCGACGTTTTCTTCGAGCCAGGTCAGGAACGGCTCGTCGCAGATCAGCCCGTACTTGATGACTTCCGCCAGCCCGGCAGAGAGTTCGCGGGCCGGCAAGGTATTGAGGGTAGCGGTATCGATCAGCACGACGTTCGGCTGATAGAACCCGCCGACCATGTTCTTGCCCAGCGGATGGTTGATCCCGGTCTTGCCGCCCACCGAGGAGTCGACTTGCGACAGCAACGTAGTCGGGACCTGAATGAAATCAACACCGCGCTGATAACAGGCGGCCGCGAAACCGGCCATGTCACCAATCACACCGCCACCGAGGGCGATCACCGTAGTGCGGCGGTCGTGGCGTGCAGTCAGCAGGCCGTCGAAGATCAGTTGCAGGGTTTCCCAGGTCTTGAAGGCTTCGCCATCGGGCAGCACCACGGAAATCACCGAGAACTGCGCGAGGCTGCGGGTCAGACGTTCGAGATAGAGCGGCGCAACGGTCTCGTTGGAGATGATCGCCACTTGCCGTCCGCGGATATGCGGGGCCAGCAGCTCAGGCTGATCCAACAAACCTTCGCCAATGTGAATCGGGTAGCTGCGCTCGCCTAGATCGACCTTGAGTGTCTGCATGTGTCCCCACAGTGAAGATGGAATCAGGCGTCCTGCCTTGAGTTAACGAATGTCCACGGCGTCTGCTGGTGTGACGCCGTTCGGTAGCCATCCGCCACAACCTTGAGCGGTCGTGACAGGACGCCGAGGATAGCGCATTTCGCGCTACGCATTAACGGGGAGGTAGCTGCTGCAAGCGTTCGAGAATATCGAGCACGACCATTCGCGGCGGCCGCTCATCGGTTTCAACCACCAGGTCGGCGATTTCCCGATACAGCGGATCGCGGATCGCCAGCAAATCCCGCAGGGTCTTGGCCGGATCGGCGGTGCGCAACAAGGGGCGATTGCGATCACGGGACGTGCGGCCGACCTGCTGCTCGACCGAGGCATGCAGATAGACCACCCGACCGCCGGCGTGCAACGCCCGACGATTGGCTTCGCGCATTACCGCGCCGCCACCGGTCGCCAGCACCACGCCGTCGCAGCCGCACAGCTCGGCAATCATCGCCTGCTCGCGGTCACGAAAGCCCGGTTCGCCTTCTTTATCGAAAATCCACGGGATATTGGCGCCCGTGCGCAATTCAATTTCCTTATCGGAATCTTTGAACGGCAGGCGCAGCTCTTTAGCCAGCAACCGGCCGATGGTGCTTTTTCCAGCCCCCATCGGTCCAACAAGAATCAAATTTCGCACAGAATCAATGACTCACAGCAATCGCCTGGTTATTCATGATACGCGGAGTGAGAAATACCAGCAGCTCGGATTTTTTCTCCGAAACCACGTCACGCCGGAAAAGGCGGCCAAGATACGGCACATCACCGAGAAATGGCACCTTATCTACAACCTTGCTCTGAGTATTTGAGAAAACCCCGCCAATCACGATGGTCTCGCCATCATTGACCAGGACCTTGGCATTGACCTCGTTTTTCTTGATCGGCGGTACATCCTGGACCTTGTTCAAGTAGTCCGGCTCATCCTTGGTCACCTTGACCTCCATGATGATCCGGTTGTCCGGGGTGATCTGCGGCGTGACCTCAAGGGACAGCGACGCCTCCTTGAATGACACCGACGTGGCACCGCTGGAACTGGCTTCCTGATAGGGAATCTCGGTGCCCTTGAGGATTTTCGCGGTTTCCTTGTCGGACGTGACCACCTTGGGTTGCGAGACGATTTCGCCGTTACCGGTCTTCTCCATCGCGGTCAGCTCCAGGTCCAGCAACACGTTATCGGTGATGAAGGCGATGCCGATCCCCGAGGTGTTGCCCGCAGCGCCCAGGTCGACAAACGGAGAGTTGGTGCTGGTGCTGCCCGGAGTACCGATGGTGGTCGACGAACCATTGCTGACGCCGGATGTGTTCCAGTTGCCCTTGTTCTGCACCGAACCGCCCCAGCGCACGCCGAGGCTTTTGTCGTAGTCGACGTTGGCTTCGACGATTCGCGCCTCGATCATCACCTGACGCACCGGGATGTCCAGTTGCGCGACGATGCGACGAAGTTCGTCGAGCCGGTCCTGAGTCTGGTAGGCAATGATGTTGTTCGTCCGCTCATCAACCGTGATCGAACCCCGCTCGTCGATTTTCGCTTCGGCACTGGTCACCGACGTGAACAGCTTGGCGATGTCGGCGGCCTTGGCGTAGTTGACCTGCAGCAATTCGCGACGCAACGGCGCGAGTTCGGAAATCTGCTTCTGCGATTCCAGTTCCTGACGTTCACGCGCGGCGATTTCATCGGCCGGCGCCACCAGCAGGACGTTACCGATCTTGCGTTTGTCCAGGCCTTTGGTTTTCAGCACCAGGTCCAGCGCCTGGTCCCACGGCACGTTCTGCAAACGCAAGGTGATGCCGCCCTGCACCGTGTCGCTGGCCACCAGATTGAGGTTGGTGAAATCGGCGATCAGTTGCAGCACCGAACGCACCTCGATGTCCTGGAAATTCAGCGAGAGTTTTTCACCGGTGTAGGCAAACCGTTCGGCGTTGCGCTTTTGCAGTTCGTCGACGGTCATTGGCCGAATGCTGACCGTCAGCTTGTTGTCGGTCTGGTAGGTCGAATAATCGAACGCTCCGCTGGGCTCGATGCTGATCGTGGCCCGATCGCCCGTGGCGCTGGCATTGACGAACTGCACCGGGGTGGCGAAATCCTTGACGTCCAGACGCACGCGCAACGGCTCTGGCAATTGGGTTTTGGCGAAACCGAGGATGATCTTGCCATCGCGCTCCTGGATGTCCGGGGCGATGGACGGATCCGACAGATCAATCACCACGTTACCTTCACCCTGCGTACCGCGCTGGAAATCCACACCGCGAATGGCTTTGCCCACGGGCGCATAGGCTTTCGTCGGTGCGGGCGTTGCAGTCGCGGCGCGGGGTGCGCTGGTCGTCGGCCGAGGCGCTTTGTTGTTAGCGCCCTGCCCGACCACCACGATCAGGTTGTTGCCCTCGACACGGGCGCTGTACGGGGTCAACTGGGTCAGATTGATGATTAGCCGCGTCCGGTCCTTGGCTTCCACCACCGTCGCGCTACGGGCATTGCCGCCGCCCAGTTCACGATTTTTGTTTTTTAGCTGACTGACAACGCCGGGCAGATCCAGCGCGATTCGTGCAGGCGACTCGGTCGTATAACCGTGAGGTTGCGGTGGCGGGCCATCGAAAGACATCTTCAACTCGACACGATCACCTGGCAGCGCAGCGACATCCAGCGCTTTGAGGTTGGCCGCTTGTACCATCGGCGACAACAACGCTATCCATAGCGAGATACCGAGGGTTGAGAAAATCCTGTTCATTATTCGAGTTCCACTATGAGTGCTCTTTCAAAGGGATGGTCCGTGGCCGTTCCAGCCAGGCACCTTCGCCGTCGGGAACGATTTCGACCACATCGACTTGCGAGCCGCTGATGGCGACGATCCGTCCATCGTTACGCCCCAGGTAATCGCCGACTTTCAGCCGATGCACCCCGCCTGCCCCGCGCAACAGCGCAAAGGAGCCGGTCGCATTGGAGATCGTGCCGACCATTTCAAACTGCTCGATGTTGAAACCTTCGAGGTATTGCTTGGCCCGGTTGGGGTCAGGCTTGACGTTGCGTGAGCCGCGCTTCTGCCCCGCCAGATCGACCCTGACCTGCCGGGAAAACGGGCTGCGCAGGTTGGCAGCGCTGTAGGTGAACGTTGGGTAAGACCGGAATGTCGGCGTTGGTTCAATCTTGCCCGGCGGCCGCAGACGGACTTCATTCATGAAGGCGTCGAGGTCGCCGACGTCATTGCCGTTGCCGCAACCGGCCAGGCCGGCGAGTAGCACACCCATCAATAAACTACGAATCGGGCTCATTTCTGCAGCCCCTTGTCGTTGTAGCGATAGGTCTTGGCAAGGATGCTCATGCGCAGTTTCGGACCGCCCTCGGGGTCGGCCGGCGCAAGGTCGAAATCATGCAGCGTAACGATCCGCGGCAACCCCGCCACGCCACTGACGAACGTCGCCAGGTCGTGATAGGCACCCGTCACGGTGATCTGGATCGGCAGTTCGATGTAGAACTGCTGGGTAACCTCCGGCAACAGCTTGATCTCTTCGAATTCCAGCCCGCTACCGAGGCCGGTGCGAGTGATGTCCTCGAGCAGCCCGGGCACCTCGGTATCGCTGGGCAATTGCCGCAGCAGCACGCCAAAAGAGTTCTCCATCTCTTTCATCTGCTGGATGTACAGCTCCAGATTCGCCGCCATATGCGCCTTGGTCGCGAATTGCTCCTTGAGGGTCGACTCCTCTTCGCGCTTGAGTGCGAGGTGATCTTCCTGATCGCTGATGTAAAAGGTGTAACCGAGGGCCAACACCAGAACCATGAGCAGGACACCCGCCAGGGCCTTGATCGCTGGCGGCCAGGAACCCATGTTGTTGGTGTCCAGATCGTTGATGTCGATCTTGCGCAGACCTTCGAACCATTCCGAGGGGCTCATTTGCCAGCCTCCACAACGGCGGGCTGAGTCTGACGGACGGTCAACTGAAAGACGTTGGCCTGATCCAGTTGACCGGCGGTGGTGGCTTTGACTTCCGTGAGACTCGGCGCATCGAACCAATCAGACGCGTCGAGGTTGCGCATCAGGTCCGAAACCCGATTGTTCGATTCCGCCGCGCCAGTAATGGACAGGGTTTTGCCGGCCATTTTCACTTCGGTGAAATACACCCCGTCCGGCAGGGTACGCGCCAACTGGTCGAAAATTCGCCCACTGATCGGACGGTTACCTTGCAGGTCCTGGATGATGCGCATGCGCTCGACGAGCTGCTGGCGACGGGACTTCAAGTCGCTGATCTGCTTGATGCGCTCGTCGACCACGGCGATCTGTTTGCCGATGTAATCGTTACGGGCCACTTGTCGGTCAATCGCGCCACTGATGACCTGGTCCGCGATTAAAATCGCGCCCACCGAGCACACCAATACGCCGACCAGTGCCAGCAAAAAGCGTTTGCGGCGCTCTTCACGCAGCTCTTCGCGCCAGGGTAAAAGATTGATCCGCGCCATCAGTCGAAACTCCTGAGGGCGAGCCCGCAAGCGATCATCAGTGCGGGCGCATCGCTTGCCAGGGCCCCGGCGTTGACCTTGCTGCTCAACGCCATGTCGGAGAACGGATTGGCCACTTGGGTCGGCGTGCCCAACCGCTGTTCGATCAGGCGATCAAGCCCCGGGACCGACGCGGTACCGCCAGCCAGCAGGATCTGATCGACCGCGTTGTACTGACCGGAAGCGAAGAAGAACTGCAACGACCGGGAAACCTGCTGCACCAGCGCATCGCGAAACGGCTGCAAGACTTCGCTGACGTAGTCATCCGGCAATCCGCCCTGCTTCTTCGCCAGCCCCGCCTGCTCGATGGTCAGGCCATAACGACGCTGGATTTCCTCCGTGAGCTGACGACCGCCGAACAATTGTTCCCGGGTGTAGATGATCCGCCCGTTGTACAGCACGCTCAGGGTGGTCATGGTCGCGCCGATGTCGACCACCGCCACGGTCAGCCCCTCCTGAGAGACCGCCAGTTGCCCCGCCAGCAAGGAGAATGATCGTTCCAGCGCATAGGCCTCGACATCCACCACTCGCGCCGTCAGGCCGGCCAGCGCCAGGGCGGCTTCACGCACCTCGACATTTTCCTTGCGACAGGCCGCCAGCAGCACATTGACCCGCTCTGGGTTACGCGCCGACACGCCCTGGACTTCGAAGTCGATGGCGACTTCATCCAAAGGATAGGGAATGTACTGATCGGCCTCGATTTTCAGCTGGTTTTCCATCTCGTCGTCGGAAAGACCCGCGTCCATCTCGATGGTTTTGGTGATGACTGCCGAACCGGCGACGGCCACGGCGACATTCCTGAGGTTGGTTTTGGCCTTGAGCAGCACGCGCGCGAGTGCCTGGCCCACGCCTTCGAGCTCGGCGATATTTTTTTCGACCACTGCGTTGGCGGGCAAGGGCTCGACCGCATAGGCCTCGACCCGATAACGCTCACCCTGACGACTTAGCTCAAGCAGCTTCACCGACGTGGAGCTGATGTCGATGCCCAGAAGCGTATTAGCTTTTTTATTGAAGAGTCCTAGCACTACCAATTCCCTATGACTATCCGTGTCTTACGGACTCTGTAATACCCGTTGCGTTCAAACCACCCGTCTTGACAGCAGCGCAAATGACGCTCTCGACGGAAAAATGCTTATAATGCCCAGCGTTTTTTTCCGGTTTTTACTGCAAGCGCGGGTTGCTCCCTGTTTATCTGAACCCTGTTGCCTAATTCATTCTTTGCCCTGGATATCCCAAAGCCTTGATTCGTCTGCTGAAATTTTTCGGTTGGTCCATCGTCGCCGTTTTCTGCGGACTGCTCCTTGGTCTGAGTGGCGCGTTTCTTTACCTTAGTCCGGGATTGCCATCTGTGGAGGCTCTGAGAAGCATCCAGTTGCAGATTCCATTGCGGGTGTACAGCAGCGACAACAAGCTGATCGCGGAATTTGGCGAAATGCGCCGCACACCGATCCGTTTCGCCGACATTCCCCCCAACTTCATCAATGCGTTACTAAGTGCTGAAGACGACAATTTCGCCAACCACTACGGTGTCGATCCCAGCAGCCTGATGCGTGCGGCGACCCAACTGGTAAAAAGCGGACACATCCAGTCCGGCGGCAGCACCATCACCATGCAGGTGGCGAAGAACTTCTTCCTGACCAGCGAACGCAGTTTTTCGCGCAAAACCACCGAAATCCTCCTGGCCCTGCAGATCGAACGGCAGTTGACCAAGGACGAAATCCTCGAGCTCTACGTCAACAAGATCTACCTGGGTAACCGCGCCTACGGCATCGAAGCCGCCGCGCAGGTTTACTACGGCAAATCGATTCGCGACGTCAGCCTGGCGCAGATGGCGATGATCGCCGGCCTGCCAAAAGCTCCTTCGCGCTTCAACCCGCTGGCCAACCCGGCCCGCAGCAAGGAACGTCGCGACTGGATCCTGGGGCGCATGTACAAACTCGGCAAGATCACCGAAGCCGACTACACCACCGCGATCAACGAACCGTTGAACGCCAGCTACCACGTGCCGACGCCGGAAGTGAACGCGCCGTACATCGCTGAAATGGCCCGTGCCGAAATGGTCGGCCGCTATGGCAGCGACGCGTACACCGAAGGTTTCCGCGTGACCACGACGGTGCCGAGCAATCTCCAGGAAATGGCCAACACCGCAGTCCACGAAGGCTTGATGACCTACGATCAGCGTCATGGCTATCGCGGTCCTGAGTCGCGCCTGCCGGGCAAGACTCGCGAGGCCTGGGCCACCGAGCTGACCAAACAGCGGACCATCAGCGGCCTTGAACCCGCCATCGTCACGCAGGTCGACAAGACTGGCCTGCAAGTACTGACCCGCACCGGTGAAGAACACGTCGGCTGGGACAGCATGAAATGGGCGCGTCCGTTCCTGAACACCAACAGCATGGGCGCCAATCCGAAGCAGCCGTCGGACGTGGCTCAGGTCGGTGACCTGATTCGCGTGCACCGCCAACCGGACAATTCGCTGAAATTCAGCCAGATCCCGCAAGCGCAAGGCGCGCTGGTGTCCCTTGATCCGCAGAACGGCGCCATCCGCTCGCTGGTCGGTGGTTTTGCCTTCGAGCAGAGCAACTACAACCGCGCCATGCAGGCCAAGCGTCAGCCGGGTTCGAGCTTCAAGCCCTTCGTGTACAGCGCCGCGCTGGATAACGGCTACACCGCCGCCAGCCTGGTGAACGATGCACCGATCGTGTTCGTCGATGAATACCTGGACAAGGTCTGGCGCCCGAAGAACGACACCAACACCTTCCTCGGCCCGATCCGCCTGCGTGAAGGGCTGTACAAGTCGCGCAACCTGGTGTCGATCCGACTGGTGCAAGCGCTGGGCGTCGATCGCACCATCGACTACATCAGCAAGTTCGGCTTCAACAAACAGGACTTGCCGCGCAACCTGTCCCTGGCCCTGGGCACCGCGACCCTGACGCCAATGGAAATCGCCACCGGCTGGAGCACCTTCGCCAACGGCGGCTACAAAATCAGCCCGTACATCATCGACAAGATCGAAAGCCGCAATGGCGACACGCTGTTCGTCGCCAACCCGCCGAGCGTTCCTAGGGGCGACACAGCGACCAACGGCATCGCCGCACCGACCGACGCCCAGGCGTTCACGGTCAATGCGACGCCGGGGGAAGCTCCGGCCGCACCCGGCAGTGCGCCGCAAACGCCGGCCGTGGCCGAACGCATCGTCGACGGTCGCACCACTTACATCCTCAACAGCATGCTTGAGGACGTGATCAAACTCGGCACCGGCCGCCGCGCACTGGCCTTGGGTCGCAGTGACATTGCGGGCAAGACCGGTACCACCAACGAATCCAAGGACGCCTGGTTTTCCGGCTACAACGCCGATTACGTGACCACCGTCTGGACCGGGTTCGATCAGCCTGAAAGCCTGGGCAAGCGCGAGTTCGGTGGCACCGTCGCGCTGCCGATCTGGATGAACTACATGGCTGCCGCGCTCAAGGACAAGCCGCCTCACACCCAACCAGAGCCGGAAGGCATTCTCAGTTTGCGGGTGGACCCCGTCAGCGGCCGTGCGGCCAGCCCAGGCACGCCAGGCGCGTACTTCGAGCTGTTCAAGGCCGAGGACACGCCACCGTCGGTGAATGAGCTGGGTAACGGCAATGTGCCGGGCAGCCCGCTGCCAGCGGATGAGGCGGCGCCGATCGATTTGTTCTGATCGCATAGCGCAATGCAAAAGCCCCGCCTTCGAGAGAAGTGCGGGGCTTTTTATGGCCTGCAGGTTTTGTGTTGTCCTGGAAGGCCCCTTCGCGGGCAAGCCCGCTCCCACAAGGTTCTGTGGTGCTATTGAGAAACCTGCATCACTGCAATACCTGTGGGAGCGGGCTTGCCCGCGAAGGGGCCATCACAAGCACCACAAAAACGACAGATACAAAAAAGCCCCGACTCATATGAGCCGGGGCTTTCGGTTGAAGCGCTACAACGGCTTAGCCGTTGAACACGTCATCCACGCTTTTCAGCGGGTAGTTCTTCGGATACGGCAGGGTTGCTACGCCGGTCTCGATGGCGGCCTTGGCCACGGCATCGGAGATCACGGTGATCAGGCGGGCATCCATTGGCTTCGGAATGATGTACTCACGACCGAATTCCAGCTTGATGCCACCGTAGGCGTCACACACTTCCTGAGGAACCGGCAGTTTGGCCAGTTCACGCAGGGCATTGGCCGCTGCCACTTTCATTTCTTCGTTGATGCGCTTGGCGCGAACGTCCAGGGCACCACGGAAGATGAACGGGAAGCCCAGTACGTTGTTGACCTGGTTCGGGTAGTCCGAACGGCCGGTCGCCATGATCACGTCGTCACGGGTGGCGTGCGCCAGTTCCGGGGCGATTTCCGGATCCGGGTTGGAGCAGGCGAACACGATCGGGTTGGCCGCCATGGACTTCAGGCCTTCAGCGCTCAGCAGGTTCGGGCCGGACAGGCCAACGAACACGTCAGCACCAGTCAGGGCGTCAGCCAGGGTGCGCTTGTCGGTCGCGTGAGCGAAGACAGCCTTGTACTGGTTCAGGTCGTCACGGCCGGAGTGGATCACACCGGTACGGTCAACCATGAAGATGTTTTCGATGTTGGCGCCCATGCTCACCAGCAATTTCATGCAGGAGATGGCGGCCGCACCGGCGCCCAGGCAGACGATCTTGGCGTCAGCGAGGGTTTTGCCAGCGATTTCCAGGGCGTTGATCATGCCGGCCGCAGTAACGATTGCGGTGCCGTGCTGGTCATCGTGGAACACTGGAATGTCGCACTGCTCGATCAGAGCGCGCTCGATCTCAAAGCACTCAGGGGCCTTGATGTCTTCCAGGTTGATGCCACCGAAGGTGATGGAGATACGCTTGACGGTGTCGATGAAGGCTTGCGGGCTTTCGGAGTCGACTTCGATGTCGAAAACGTCGATGCCGGCGAAGCGCTTGAACAACACGCCTTTACCTTCCATGACTGGCTTGGAAGCCAATGGGCCGAGGTTACCCAGGCCGAGAATCGCGGTGCCATCGGAAATGACTGCAACCAGGTTGCCTTTGCCGGTGTATTTGTAGGCCAGTTCAGGATCGCGGGCGATTTCGCGTACTGGTTCGGCTACGCCGGGGCTGTAGGCCAGCGACAGGTCGCGGGCGGTAGCGGTGGCCTTGGTGAGCTCGACACTCAGCTTCCCTGGACGAGGATGGGCGTGATATTCGAGAGCGGCAGTTTTCAAATCAGACATGTGGGCATTCCGCTTTTACTGTTGGACAGACGGACCGCCGAGGATACGCGTGTCGTAAAGTCCCCACAAGACTGACCGGTCACCCCTGTCAAGCGCCCTGCCTTACGACTTTGGGCCAAGAGCCGCGGAACACAAGGGATAGACTGTTCACAATCACCAGAAAAAATGTCTACAATTTTTTATCAGGGTGCCGCTTGCAGCATCGCCGGGTCGGTCAGCGGCAGAAGCCAGCGTGCCTGCCCGGATTTCAAACCGCCCCGGCGCGATCGATCCACAACCCAGCCACGCGCCTCGATCTGCTTACCCTTCAGCCGCTCAAGCGCTGCAACATCGAACTCCCCGAGCAAATTGGGTGCAACGCGCAATACAACCGCGCCCTGCAACTCAATCCAAACCCCGCCGCGATTGCGCTGAACCTTGCTCACACGACCACTGAGTACGGCAAAACCGGAGGCGTTGATCTGCTCCGCTTTCAGTACAGGCGATTGCCGCCACAGGCCAAGGCCGGCCTGACGGGCACTGCGTTCGGCGGCTTGCTGGCAGCTGACCAAATCGACATTCGGCGCGACCGCCACTTGAAAACCGAGGCCCTCGGCGAGCATCTGCGCTTCGAGGTTGGCGCCATTGGCGCCGTAGACATGGGCGAGCGTGCGACCGTAATGATCTTTGCTTTCTTTACTGGCCAGCAAACCCACGCGCCCGTCGCTGGCCGCCACCAGCGCTTCCAGGCGTTTGCGCGCGGCCACGGCGAACGGCTCGTCGGAACGTCCCTGCTTGCCCAGCTCAGGGGTATTCAAGCCGATCATGCGCACACTGCGGCCATCGCTCAGGCGCAACGTGTCGCCATCCACCACCCGTTGCACCGCGACGGGTGTCAGACCGCTTGGTAGCGGACAGAAGGCCTGGGCGCCGGACAGCCAAATCGCAGACACAAAAAAGGCGCCCGCGAGGGACGCCTTTTTCGTTAGCAAGGTAAAGCCCATGGGGCTTTTCAACCTTACTCTGCAGCAGCAGGAGCTTTCTTGCCGAAAGCGCCGAAACGGTCTGCGAAGCGCTGTACACGACCGCCAGTATCCAGAGTCTTCTGCTTACCGGTGTAGAACGGGTGGCACTCGTTGCATACGTCGATCGCCAGAGGCTTGGCCAGGTTCGAGCGAGTTTCGAACTTGTTGCCACAGCTGCAGGTAACTGCGGTGACTTCGTATGTTGGATGGATATCGGCTTTCATGGTGTCTTCCTCGGGCTAGCGTGCCGCCACTCAACACTATTGTTGAATACCGCACGTAATTAGGCCGCGGATTCTACCAGACAATGCCAATCGCGCAAGCTGTCGCTTCTACCGACCGTCTGCTAGGCTCGCGCCCCAAATGCTGACTATCTGCACGCAAACCTGTGGGAGCGGGCTTGCCCGCGAAAGCGTCCTGACAGTCGATGAAGATGCCGACTGTATAGGCCTCTTCGCGGGCAAGCCCGCTCCCACAGGGGTTGCGCTCAGCCTTTCTTACTGCCCGCCCAAAGAGAATCCCCCGCGTGCCCGATGCCATTTTGCGCCTCGCCTTGCCTTCGCCGCTGCGCCGCCTGTTCGATTACCGTGCCCCGGCCGGGGTCCTGCGCGCCCAGTTGCAACCGGGCATGCGCCTGCGGGTGCCGTTCGGCCGGCGGGAGATGATCGGGATTCTGGTGGAGGTCACCGACACCAGCGAAGT
>NZ_LT607551.1:57086-262058 GCF_900095275.1 Pseudomonas sp. UMAB-40 | reverse complement strand
CCGCTACCGCCAGCACTGTTCAAGCTGTGTCTGTGGACCTCGCAGTATTACCAGCACAGCCTCGGTGACACCTTGAGCTGGGCGCTGCCGGTGTTGCTGCGCCAGGGCGAACTGGCCGAGGCGCGCCAGGAACGGTTCTGGTCCGCCGCGCCCGGCGCCAGCCTGGATGACCCGCGTATCGCCCGAGCGCCGCGTCAGCGCGAAGCCCTGGCCACGCTGGCCCAACACCCCCACGGCGTCGCCCATCAGTTGTTGAGCAAACTGATGCTGAGCAAGGACAGCCTGGATCTGTTGCTGGCCAAGGATCTGGTGCAGGTGGAAATCCGCAAGCACGCCCCCGGCGCCCGCCACGAACATTGGCTGGCGCAACCGGAGTTGCCGCTCAACCCAGAGCAGCGTGCCGCGTATGAAGCGATTCGCGCCGGATTCGACAGTTATCACGCGTTCCTGCTGGCCGGCGTTACCGGCAGCGGCAAGACTGAAGTCTACTTGCAGCTGATCCGCGAAACCCTCGAAGCCGGCAAGCAGGCGCTGGTGCTGATCCCGGAGATCAACCTCGGCCCGCAAACCCTGGCGCGCTTCGAGCAGCGTTTCAATGCGCGCATCGCGCTGATTCACTCGGCGGTCAACGACCGCGAACGCCTCGAAGCCTGGCTCGCCGCGCGGGACGGCGACGCTGACATCATTATCGGCACCCGTTCGGCACTGTTCACGCCGATGAAGAACCCCGGCCTGATCATCATCGACGAAGAGCACGATGGCTCCTATAAACAGCAGGAAGGCTTGCGCTATCACGCCCGAGATCTGGCATTGGTGCGCGCGCGGCAGGAAAACATCCCGATTGTCCTCGGCTCCGCGACGCCTTCACTGGAAAGCCTGCACAACGCCTACACCGGTCGGTACGGCCTCCTACGCCTGAACGAGCGTGCTGGCGGCGCCAAGCAACCGCGATTCCTGCGCCTCGATGTAAAAAGCCGTC
This sequence comes from Pseudomonas sp. UMAB-40, assembly GCF_900095275.1. Lineage (NCBI taxonomy): Bacteria > Pseudomonadati > Pseudomonadota > Gammaproteobacteria > Pseudomonadales > Pseudomonadaceae > Pseudomonas > Pseudomonas sp. UMAB-40. Next base: position 261,079 of record NZ_LT607551.1, on the reverse strand, counting down.
CGCTGGACAGCGGTATTTCCGGGCCGATGCAGCAAGCCATCGGCCAGACCCTGGCGGCCGGCCAACAAGTATTGGTGTTCCTCAACCGTCGCGGTTTTGCGCCGACGCTGCTGTGTCATGACTGCGGCTGGATGTCCGAGTGTCAGCGCTGCGATGCGCGAATGACCGTGCACCAGCGCTCCGGCGAGTTGCGCTGCCACCATTGCGGCTACGTGGAGCGCGTGCCTCGGCATTGCCCGAAGTGCGGCAAGGTCGATTTGCGGCCGGTGGGTGCCGGCACCGAGCGCGCAGAAGAACGCCTGGCGATTCTGTTCCCGGACGTCCCGGTGCTGCGGGTCGACCGTGACAGTACGTCGCGTAAAGATGCGATGAATCAGTTGTTCGCGACCATTCAGAAAGGCCACCCGTGCATTCTGGTGGGCACGCAAATGCTCGCCAAAGGGCACCACTTTCCACGGGTGACGCTGGTGTCGATTCTCGATGCCGACGGCGGGTTGTTCTCCGGCGACTTCCGCGCCAGCGAGCGCATGGCGCAGTTGATCGTTCAGGTTGCTGGCCGGGCCGGGCGAGCCGAAGAGCCGGGCAAGGTGATTATCCAGACGCACCTGGCCGATCATCCGCTGCTGGTGCAATTGACCGAACAAGGCTATTTCGCCTTTGCCGAACAGGCCTTGAGTGAGCGTCGTTCTGCGGGATTGCCGCCGTTTGCGCACTTGGCGTTGCTGCGGGCCGAAGCGCACAAACCGGGGCAGGCCGAGGGTTTTCTCGATGAGGCGTGCAGTGAGGCCGAGCGCTTGCTGGCTGAGCAGAATCTGACCGGGATTGAACTGCTCGGCCCAGTGCCGGCTCCGATGGAACGACGCGCGGGGCGGTATCGTGCGCAGTTGTTGTTGCAGGCCTCGGCTCGGGCGCCGTTGCATCGGCTGCTGAGCAGTTGGTTACTGGCGCTGGAGCAGATGCCGAGTGGGCGGGCGGTGCGTTGGTCGCTGGATGTCGACCCGGTCGACTTGTATTGAATTCAAGCTCGTTATCGCGGGCAAGCCCGGCTCCCACAGGGATCTGCGTTGCTTACACGTACCGCATCCTGTCACTGACCCTGTGGGAGCGGGCTTGCCCGCGAAGGCTGACTATTTGTCACCACATATCCATAACCTGCCCGCTATAGTTGGCAAGCCCGTCTTCGCAACGGATAATGCCCAGTTTTTCCACTAGCGCATCGAAGCGCCGCCGCGCTTGCGGTCGAAAGAGAACACCATGAAAGACACCATTCGCCAGCTGATCCAACAAGCCATCACCCAACTCGTCAACGAAGGTGTGTTGCCTGAAGGCCTGTCGCCGGCGATCCAGGTGGAAAACTCCCGTGACAAGAAGAACGGCGACTTCGCCAGCAACATCGCCATGATGCTGGCCAAACCGGCCGGCATGAAGCCGCGCGATCTGGCAGAGAAAATCATCGCCGCGCTGCCGGCCGATGAAAACGTCAGCAAGACCGAAATCGCCGGCCCGGGCTTCCTGAATTTCTTCCAGAACACTGATGCCCTGGCCACTCGCCTGGACGCCGCCCTCGCCGACGACCGCATCGGCGTGCGCAAGGCTGGCCCGGCGCAGCGCACCGTCGTCGACTTGTCGGCCCCGAACCTGGCCAAAGAGATGCACGTCGGCCACTTGCGTTCGACCATCATCGGCGACGGCGTGGCACGCGTTCTGGAGTTCCTCGGCGACGACGTCGTGCGTCAGAACCACGTCGGCGACTGGGGCACCCAGTTCGGCATGCTGATGGCTTATCTGCAAGAAAACCCGATCACCAGCGACGAACTGTCCGACCTGGAAAACTTCTACCGCGCCGCCAAGCAACGCTTCGACGAATCCGAAGAGTTCGCCGATCGCGCCCGTGGCCTGGTGGTCAAGCTGCAAGCCGGTGACCCGGACTGCCTGGCCCTGTGGACCAAGTTCAAAGACATCTCGCTGTCGCACTGCCAGAAAATCTACGAGCTGCTGAACGTCAAACTGACCATGGCCGACGTGATGGGCGAAAGCGCCTATAACGACGACTTGATCAACGTGGTCAACGACCTCAAGGCCGCCGGCATGCTGGTCGAGAGTAATGGCGCGCAGTGCGTGTTCCTCGACGAATTCAAGAACGCCGACGGCGACCCGCTGCCGGTGATCATCGTCAAGGCCGATGGCGGCTACCTCTACGCCACCACCGACCTGGCGGCCGTGCGCTATCGCAGCGGCAAACTCAAGGCTGACCGCGCGCTGTATTTCGTCGATCAGCGTCAAGCGCTGCACTTCCAGCAAGTGTTCGCGGTCGCCCGCAAGGCCGGCTTCGTGACGCACCCGATGGAAATGGAACACATGGGCTTCGGCACCATGAACGGCGCCGACGGCCGTCCGTTCAAGACCCGTGATGGCGGCACCGTAAAGCTGATCGACCTGCTGACCGAAGCCCGGGAACGCGCCTACACCCTGGTGAAAGACAAAAACCCCACGCTTGCCGAAGACGAATTGCGCAACATCGCCAGGGTCGTGGGCATTGGCGCGGTGAAATACGCCGACCTGTCCAAGCACCGCACCAGCGACTACAGCTTCAACTTCGACCAGATGCTGAATTTCGAAGGCAACACCGCGCCATACCTGCTATACGCCTACACCCGCGTGGCCGGCGTGTTCCGCAAACTCGGCAAGGATTTCAGCGAAGTCGAAGGCCAGATCGTTCTCGAAGCGGCGCACGAACACGAATTGGCAGCCAAGCTCGCGCAATTCGGCGAAGTGCTGAACAACGTGTGCGAAAAAGGCACACCGCACATCCTGTGCACCTACCTGTACGATGTCGCCGGCCTGTTCTCCAGCTTCTACGAGAACTGCCCGATCCTCAGCGCCGATACCCCGGCGCAAATGCAGAGCCGTCTGCGCCTCGCCGCGCTGACCGGCCGCACTCTCAAGCAAGGCCTGGAACTCTTGGGTCTGGAAACTCTGGAGCGTATGTAAGTTGGCTGCCAAGAAAAAACCTGCACCCAAGCGTGGCGCCAGCCGTTACCAAGCTCCTGCAAAGCAACCGATCCCGGGCTGGCTGTGGATGGCCATCGGCCTGACGGTCGGCGCGTTCATTGTGTTCCTGATGAAACTGGAACCGGGCAAGGGCAGCGAGAGCGTCAAGCGCGAGAAGATCGAACAGCAGAAAGCCACCAAGATCGCCGAGGCCAACAAGACCCCGCCGAGCCCGACGCAACCGGTGAAGCCGAAGTACGACTTCTACACCCTGCTGCCTGAATCGGAAGTGATCGTGCCGCCGGATGCCGTGCCGGAGAAAACCCTGCCGACGCCGCAAGTGCCGGCCGTTCCGACCACGCCGGTCACGCCAGAGCAAGCCGCGAAGATTGATACTGCGCGAGCCCAGGCGGCACTGGCCGGAATCACGCCGCCGCCAGCGCCACCGGTGTCCAAAGCGGCCCCGGTGACGAAGTTCTTCCTCCAGGCCGGCTCGTTCCGCAAGGAGGCTGATGCGGACAAGGTTCGGGCGCAGATCATCCTGCTGGGTCAGGCGGTGGCGGTTGAATCCGGGACAGTCAAAGACGAAACCTGGTATCGGGTGCTGGTCGGGCCGTTCAGCAACCGCGAACAGCTGACCACCGCGCAGAAACAACTTTCCGGCGCTGGCTTCAGCAACCTGTTGTTACAACAACGCCAGAACCGTTAAACCAACCGCTTCGCGGTTGATCGCCAGCAAGCCGGCTCCTACAAGGGATCGCGTAAATCCTGTAGGAGCCGGCTTGCTGGCGATGGCGTCAGATCAAACACCCCCCCTTCCCTGCTAAACACCGCTCGTCCCCTCTCCCGTCCTACAGTTGAAAAACGCATCACCACCCCCATATGAGTTGGCATAAGGCATTTTCGCCCCGCTGCGTGGAGACTCTCCCTTGACCACCATCGTTTCAGTTCGCCGCCACGGCAAAGTCGTCATGGGCGGCGACGGCCAGGTTTCTCTCGGCAATACCGTGATGAAAGGCAACGCGAAGAAAGTTCGTCGCCTGTACCACGGCCAGGTAATTGCCGGTTTTGCCGGGGCCACCGCTGACGCCTTCACCCTCTTCGAGCGTTTTGAAGGCCAGCTTGAGAAACATCAGGGTCACCTGGTTCGCGCCGCTGTCGAACTCGCCAAAGAATGGCGCACTGACCGCTCCCTCAGCCGCCTCGAAGCCATGCTCGCCGTCGCGAACAAAGACGCTTCCCTGATCATCACCGGCAACGGCGACGTGGTCGAACCCGAAGAAGGCCTGATCGCCATGGGTTCCGGGGGCGGTTACGCCCAGGCCGCCGCCAGCGCGCTGCTGAAGAAAACCGATCTGTCGGCCCGGGAAATCGTCGAAACCGCACTCGGTATCGCCGGCGACATCTGCGTATTCACCAACCACACCTTCACCATTGAGGAGCAGGACCTCGCCGAGTAAGCCTGTTCCGGCCCTAGCGCCACGGCTCACTTTTGCTTGAGGACCGCCAATTACTATGTCCATGACTCCCCGTGAAATCGTCCACGAACTCAATCGCCACATCATCGGCCAGGACGATGCCAAGCGCGCCGTCGCCATCGCGCTGCGTAACCGCTGGCGCCGGATGCAGCTGCCCGAAGAGCTGCGCGTTGAAGTAACGCCAAAGAACATCCTGATGATCGGCCCGACCGGTGTCGGTAAAACCGAAATCGCCCGTCGCCTGGCCAAACTCGCCAACGCGCCGTTCATCAAAGTTGAAGCGACCAAGTTCACCGAGGTCGGCTACGTCGGTCGCGATGTCGAATCGATCATTCGTGACCTGGCTGACGCGGCGATCAAGCTGCTGCGCGAACAGGAAATGACCAAGGTTCGTCACCGCGCCGAAGACGCCGCCGAGGAACGCATCCTCGACGCCCTGCTGCCACCGGCACGCATGGGCTTCAACAATGACGACGCCCCGTCGGCCGACTCCAACACCCGCCAGCTGTTCCGCAAGCGACTGCGCGAAGGTCAGTTGGATGACAAGGAGATCGAAATCGAAGTCGCCGAAATGGCCGGCGTCGATATCTCCGCGCCACCGGGCATGGAAGAAATGACCAACCAGTTGCAAAGCCTGTTCGCCAACATGGGCAAGGGCAAAAAGAAAAGCCGCAAGATCAAGGTCAAGGAAGCGTTGAAACTGGTGCGTGACGAAGAAGCCGGTCGCCTGGTCAACGATGAAGAGTTGAAGGCCAAGGCGCTGGAAGCGGTCGAGCAGCACGGCATCGTGTTCATCGACGAAATCGACAAGGTCGCCAAGCGCGGCAACTCCGGCGGCGTCGACGTGTCCCGTGAAGGCGTGCAGCGCGACTTGCTGCCGCTGATCGAAGGCTGCACCGTCAACACCAAGTTGGGCATGGTCAAGACTGACCACATCCTGTTCATCGCCTCCGGCGCGTTCCACCTGAGCAAGCCGAGCGACCTGGTGCCCGAGCTGCAAGGTCGTCTGCCGATTCGAGTCGAGCTGAAGGCGCTGACACCGGAAGACTTCGAACGCATCCTCAGCGAGCCGCACGCATCGCTCACCGAGCAGTATTGCGCCTTGCTGAAAACCGAAGGCCTGGTCATCGAGTTCCAGCCGGACGGTATCAAGCGCATCGCCGAGATCGCCTGGCAGGTCAACGAGAAGACCGAGAACATCGGTGCCCGTCGCCTGCACACTTTGCTCGAACGTCTGCTTGAAGAGGTGTCGTTCAGCGCCGGCGACCTGGCCAGCGCCCACGACGACAAGGTGATCCTGATCGACGCCGAGTACGTCAACAGCCACCTCGGTGAATTGGCGCAGAACGAAGACCTGTCCCGTTATATCCTGTAGGCCATACTTACAGTGACGGAGAACCTGTGGGAGCGAGCTTGCTCGCGATGAGGCCATCTCATTCGATATTGATTTGAATGTGATACCGCTATCGCGAGCAAGCTCGCTCCCACAAGGATTCCCACAAAGCGGACATCCGGTCATGATCCCCACCGACATCAAACTGCACAAAGCCTCGAAAACCCTGTCGCTGAAATACGCGTCCGGCGAGGAACATCACCTGCCCGCCGAGTTCCTTCGCGTGCACTCTCCTTCCGCCGAGGTCCAGGGCCACGGCAAACCTATCCTGCAATTTGGCAAGATCGGCGTAGGCCTGACCAAGGTAGAACCGGCCGGTCAGTACGCACTGAAATTGACCTTCGACGACGGCCACGACAGCGGCCTGTTCACCTGGGAATATCTGTACCAGCTGGGCGTGCGTCAGGAGGACCTTTGGAACGATTATCTTGCCGAACTGAAAGCCGCCGGAAAAACCCGCGATCCCAACGAATCCATCGTCAAGCTGATGCTCTAGGTCAGCCCTCTTGCTCTTTAGAGGGCATTTTCTAATTCCATCTGTTTGAATGCTCCGCTCCTGGGTCAATGATTGGCCCGCTTGCGAAAAAAATTAAACTCGGGTAACCAATGGAGCTGGCAAGTTCCCTGCAGTGCTCTCTGCCGTAAAAAGCAGCGATGCAGAATTAACGGTCACCCGAGCAGAAGTACCTGGCATTGGCTGTGTGATGACACGGCTGGACCCCGGTACTCGTCTCAGGACAATGGAGCGTCGTAGATGAGTAACAAGAATAACGATGACTTGAAGTATCAAGCCTCGGAAAACACCTTGGGGCTGAATCCTGTCGTTGGGCTGCGTGGAAAGGATCTACTGGCGTCTGCTCGAATGGTGCTCAGGCAGGCCATCAAACAACCGATCCACAGTGCCAGGCATGTCGCCCATTTCGGCCTTGAATTGAAGAACGTGTTGTTCGGCAAATCCGAGCTTCAACCGACCAGCGATGACCGTCGCTTCGCCGATCCGGCCTGGAGCCAGAACCCGCTCTACAAACGTTATCTGCAAACTTACCTGGCGTGGCGCAAGGAACTCCACGACTGGATCGATGACAGCAATCTGCCGCCCAAAGACGTCAGTCGCGGGCATTTCGTGATCAACCTCATGACCGAAGCCATGGCCCCGACCAACAGTGCGGCCAACCCGGCGGCGGTCAAACGTTTCTTCGAGACCGGCGGCAAAAGCCTGCTCGACGGCCTCTCGCACCTGGCCAAGGATCTGGTACACAACGGCGGCATGCCGAGCCAGGTCAACATGGGCGCGTTCGAAGTCGGCAAGAGCCTGGGCGTGACCGAAGGCGCGGTGGTGTTCCGCAATGACGTGCTGGAATTGATCCAGTACCGCCCGACCACCGAGCAGGTGCACGAGCGCCCATTGCTGGTGGTGCCGCCGCAGATCAACAAGTTCTATGTATTTGACCTGAGCCCGGACAAGAGTCTGGCGCGGTTCTGCCTGCGCAATCATGTTCAAACCTTCATCGTCAGTTGGCGCAACCCGACCAAGGAGCAGCGTGAGTGGGGTCTGTCGACCTACATCGAGGCGCTCAAGGAAGCGGTCGACGTGGTCACCGCGATCACCGGCAGCAAAGACATCAACATGCTCGGCGCTTGCTCCGGCGGCATCACCTGCACGGCGCTGCTGGGCCATTACGCCGCGATCGGGGAGAAGAAGGTCAACGCCCTCACCCTGCTGGTCAGCGTGCTGGATACGACCCTGGACAGCGACGTCGCGCTATTCGTCGACGAGCAGACCCTCGAAGCCGCCAAGCGCCATTCCTATCAGGCCGGTGTGCTGGAAGGCCGCGACATGGCGAAAGTCTTCGCCTGGATGCGCCCCAACGATTTGATCTGGAACTACTGGGTCAACAACTACCTGCTCGGCAACGAGCCGCCGGTGTTCGACATCCTGTTCTGGAACAACGACACCACCCGGTTGCCCGCTGCGTTCCACGGCGACCTGATCGAAATGTTCAAAAGCAACCCACTGATCCGTGCCGATGCACTGGAAGTGTGCGGCACGCCGATCGACCTGAAGCAGGTCACGGCCGACATCTTTTCCCTGGCCGGCACCAACGACCACATCACGCCGTGGAAGTCCTGCTACAAGTCGGCGCAGTTGTTTGGCGGCAAGGTCGAGTTCGTGCTGTCCAGCAGCGGGCATATCCAGAGCATTCTGAACCCGCCGGGCAACCCGAAATCGCGCTACATGACCAGCACCGAAATGCCGGTCAAAGCCGAAGAATGGCAAGAGAACTCCACCAAGCACACTGACTCCTGGTGGCTGCACTGGCAGGCCTGGCAGGCCGAGCGTTCGGGCAAGCTGAAGAAATCCCCGGCGAGCCTGGGCAACAAAGCTTACCCGGCAGGCGAGGCGGCGCCAGGCACTTACGTACACGAGCGGTAACCGACACACCTCGCGCCCTCTGTAGGAGCGAAGCTTGCTCGCGAAAGCAGTCTTTCATTCAACACGGATGTCGACTGACTTGACGCCTTCGCGAGCAAGCTTCGCTCCTACAGGGGACCGGGATAATTCACCCACAGGGCCTGAAGCATGCCGCAACCGTTCATATTCCGTACCGTCGACCTGGATGGCCAGACCCTCCGCACGGCGGTACGCCCCGGCAAGCCTCACTTGACGCCCTTGCTGATTTTCAACGGCATCGGCGCCAACCTGGAGCTGGTGTTTCCGTTCGTCGCAGCACTGGACCCGGACTTGGAAGTCATCGCCTTCGACGTCCCCGGTGTCGGCGGTTCGTCGACGCCGAATCGGCCGTACCGTTTTCCGGGCCTGGCGAAACTCACGGCGCGGATGCTCGACTATCTCGACTACGGGCAAGTCAACGTCATCGGCGTTTCCTGGGGAGGTGCCCTCGCCCAGCAGTTCGCCTACGACTATCCCGAGCGCTGCAAGAAACTCGTGCTGGCGGCCACGGCGGCCGGCGCAGTGATGGTGCCGGGCAAGCCGAAAGTGTTGTGGATGATGGCCAGCCCACGGCGCTACATCCAGCCGTCTCACGTGATCCGCATTGCGCCGATGATCTACGGCGGCTCGTTCCGTCGCGATCCGACCCTGGCTGCCAGCCATGCGGCAAAGGTCCGTTCGGCAGGCAAGCTCGGTTACTACTGGCAGCTGTTCGCCGGGCTTGGCTGGACCAGCATTCACTGGCTGCACAAGATCAACCAGCCGACCCTGGTACTGGCCGGCGACGACGATCCCCTGATCCCGCTGATCAACATGCGCGTGCTGGCCTGGCGAATCCCCAACGCACAGTTGCACATCATCGATGACGGGCATCTGTTCCTGATTACCCGCGCCGAAGCGGTGGCACCGATCATCATGAAATTCCTCGAGGAGGAACGTCAGCGCGCCGTGATGCATCCGCATCCGGCGCCATTGGGCGGTTAACCGGCCCATTATCGGTCGGCAGGACGCCGCACCGCGCAACAACCCGTAACAGCGTCTATGGTGTTCTGGTTCAGTGTGTTTGTATTTGGCCTGAAAGACGAAGGAGTGTTGACACATGCGCGACAAACCAGCGAGGGACTTTTTGCCCACTCCCGCCGCGTTCATCAACGCGCAGAGTGCGATCACTGGCCTGCGTGGCCGGGATCTGTTTTCGACCCTGCGCAGCGTTGCCGCCCATGGCTTGCGCAACCCGGTGCACAGTGCCCGCCACGCCTTGAAACTGGGCGGTCAGCTGGGCCGGGTACTGCTGGGTGAAACGCTGCATCCGACCAATCCGCAAGACAGTCGCTTTTCCGACCCGGCGTGGAGCCTCAACCCGTTTTATCGCCGCAGCTTGCAGGCCTACCTGAGCTGGCAGAAACAGGTCAAAAGCTGGATCGACGAGAGCGGAATGCCCCCAGACGATCGTGCCCGCGCGCACTTCGCCTTTGCTTTGCTCAATGACGCCGTGGCGCCGTCCAACACCCTGCTCAATCCGTTGGCGATCAAAGAGATCTTCAACTCCGGCGGCAACAGTCTGGTGCGTGGCATCAGCCATCTGGTCGACGATTTCCTGCACAACGACGGCCTGCCCAGACAAGTCACCAAGCAAGCGTTCGAGGTCGGTAAAACAGTCGCCACCACCACGGGCTCCGTGGTGTTTCGCAACGAGCTGCTGGAACTGATCCAGTACAAGCCGATGAGCGAAAAGCAGTATTCAAAACCGCTGCTGGTGGTGCCGCCACAGATCAACAAGTACTACATTTTCGACCTGAGCCCGCACAACAGCTTCGTCCAGTTCGCCCTGAAAAACGGCCTGCAGACGTTCATGATCAGCTGGCGCAATCCGGATGTGCGGCACCGTGAATGGGGTCTGTCGACCTACGTCGAAGCGGTGGAAGAAGCGATGAACGTTTGCCGGGCAATCACCGGCGCTCGCGAAGTGAACTTGATGGGCGCTTGCGCCGGTGGGCTGACCATCGCCGCGTTGCAAGGCCACTTGCAGGCCAAGCGACAACTGCGGCGAGTGTCCAGCGCGACGTATCTGGTGAGCCTGCTCGACAGTCAGATGGACTCTCCAGCGACTCTTTTCGCTGACGAACAGACTCTGGAAGCGGCCAAGCGTCGCTCCTATCAGAAGGGTGTGCTGGACGGGCGCGACATGGCCAAGGTCTTTGCCTGGATGCGTCCCAACGATTTGATCTGGAGTTACTTCGTCAATAACTACCTGTTGGGCAAGGAGCCTCCAGCGTTCGACATCCTCTACTGGAACAACGACAACACCCGGTTGCCGGCAGCCTTGCATGGCGACCTGCTGGACTTTTTCAAGCACAACCCGCTGAGTCATCCGGGCGGCCTGGAAGTGTGCGGCACGCCGATCGACTTGCAGAAAGTCACGGTCGACAGCTTCAGCGTGGCCGGCATCAACGACCACATCACGCCGTGGGACGCGGTGTATCGCTCAACGCTGCTGCTGGGTGGCGAGCGACGCTTCGTCCTGTCCAACAGCGGTCATGTGCAGAGCATCCTCAACCCGCCTAGCAACCCGAAAGCCAACTTCGTCGAGAGCGCGAAACTGAGCAGCGATCCACGGGCGTGGTATTACGACGCCAAGCAAGTCGACGGCAGTTGGTGGACCCAATGGCTGAGCTGGATTCAGGAACGTTCGGGCGCGCAAAAAGAAACCCACATGGCCCTCGGCAACCAGAACTATCCACCGATGGAGGCGGCACCCGGTACTTACGTGCGTGTGCGCTGACTGACAACGAACCACGGCACACGCCTGCCGTGGCATGACTCGACCATTAAGAAGACTGGATGAAAACCCGCGACCGGATCCTCGAATGTGCCCTGCAATTGTTCAATCAGAAGGGTGAACCGAACGTTTCCACCATGGAAGTTGCCAACGAAATGGGCATCAGCCCGGGCAACCTCTACTACCACTTCCACGGCAAGGAACCGTTGATTCTCGGCTTGTTCGAGCGTTTCCAGGCCGAGCTTGCGCCACTGCTTGATCCTCCGGCCGATGTGGAACTGGCACCGGAGGATTACTGGCTGTTCCTGCACTTGATCGTCGAGCGCCTGGCGCACTATCGGTTCCTGTTCCAGGACTTGTCGAACCTGGCCGGGCGCCTGCCGAAGCTGGCCAAGGGCATCCGCAATCTGCTCAATGCACTGAAGCGCACACTGGCTTCATTGTTGGCGCGTTTGAAGGCGCAAGGGCAGTTGGTCAGTGACACTCAAGCGCTGGGGCAGTTGGTGGAGCAGATCACCATGACGCTGCTGTTCTCGCTGGACTATCAGCGGATTCTTGATCGCGAGGGTGAAGTCAGGTTGGTGGTGTATCAGATCATGATGCTGGTGGCGCCGCATTTGCTGCCGCCGATCAAAGTGGCGACCGAGCACCTGGCGCTGCAATACCTGGAAGAACACGACTAACTCTGCACACCGCTAAATCCTGTGGGAGCGGGCTTGCCCGCAATAGCTATTTCCCAGTCGATATCAATGGTGAATGTGATGGCCTCATCGCGGGCAAGCCCGCTCCCACAGGTCTAGTGGCACCTTGGAAACCGTGCACAAACAAAAACGCCCGACCTTTGCAGGCCGGGCGTTTTCTTGAGCCCTGAAAATCAGGACTGACTGGTTGGCGTCGATGGAGCTGGCGCGACAGTCGGGGTTACAGCAGGGGTCGGTGCAGCAGCGGAGTTCGACGTGCTGACCGGGGTTGCCGGTTTGGCGGCAGCCACTGCTGGTTTTGGCGCGGCAGCCTTAGGCGCGGCCGGCTTTTTCACTGCTGGTTTCTTCGCTGCGGCAGGTTTTGCCGCTGGCTTGGCTGCCGGTTTGGCTGCTGCAGTTTTAGCAGCCGGTTTTGCCGCTGGTTTGGCGGCGGCTTTGGCAGCAACCGATTTGACCGCTGCCTTGGCTGCTGCAGGTTTGGCGGCCGCAGTTTTGGTAGCAGACTTGGCTGCAGACGCAACTTTCGACGCGGCTTTAGCGACCGGTTTAGCGGCGGCCTTGGCCAGTGGCTTGGCTGCGCTTTTGGCTGCTGGTTTAGCTGCCGCAGGTTTGGCCGCTGCGGTTTTCGCCGCAACAGGCGCAACCTTGGCGCCGGTCAGTTTTTCGATTTGCTTGGTCAAGGTATCGACCTTGCTGTGCAGCGCTTTCACTTCATTGCGGCTTGGTACACCCAGGCGCGAAATGGCGCTGTTCAGGCGCTTGTCGAAAGCCCCTTCCAGCTCATCCCACTTGCCCAGCGCACGATCTTTCACGCCGCTGATACGCGACTTGGCCGACGAAGCGGAATCCTTGACGTCATCGACTTTCTTGCCGACAGCGCTCTTGGTGAGCTTCTCGGCTTTCTCGCCGTCTTTAACCAATGTATCGAAGAGTTTGCTGCCGTCAGTGTCGATCTTCGAGTACACGCCTAAACCAGCCAGCCAGATTTTGCGGGAGTAGTCTTCAACTTTCCCGATCCACGAGCTGCCTTCTTTTTCGGTGTTCTTTTTACCAGCCATCCCGTTCTCCTTAAGATTTACGCGCGACGCGTTCGAGCAATGCCGTCAGCTCATCGAGCTTAGCAGAGAGTGTCTCAACGTCATGTTTAGACGGAATGCCGATACGATTCAAGGCACTTGCGACACGTGAGTCAAAAGCCTTCTCGACCTTGTCGAGTTGAACTTCGACCTTGGCTTTGAAAGTGCTCACTTCACTCTTGGCTTCGTCGATCTCTGAGTTAGCCGCTTCAAGTTTCTCGGCAACTACTTTTTTGCCTTTGGTTTCAACAGTTTGACCCGCCTTGATCAACTCTTGAAAGTACTCGCTGCCCTCTTGGCCAACCTTGGTGTAGGCACCCAGGCCTGCCAGCCAGATCTTGCGGGCATAGGATTTGACGTCGCCCAGAGCAGTGGTCGATGCGTCGATTTTTTTCTTCAGAATAACTTTGGCCATGGTGCACCTCACGCGCAGAAGGTTTGAGGAACTGCCCGCGAAAGTGTCGGGCTCAGGCACAAAGTAGGGAGAAAAATTAGAAACGGCACCCTAACAACTGACATAAAGAAGTAGGTACACCACCGAACCTGTGGGAGCGGGCTTGCCCGCGAAGAGGTCGGTACATCCACCACATCTTCTGTGACGGGTACACCGCCTTCGCGGGCAAGCCCGCTCCCACAGGGATTGCGTCTCACAGAAAGAATCGGGTCAGACCAACGCTTTATCGAGCGCTTTCTCGATTTCCGATTTGATCATGCCGCTCATGGCCGACATCATCAGACCCAACTCCACATCGACACGGATCGAGTCTTCGCTGACAAGCACCGCGCCTTTAACGCCGGAGCGTCTGAGGTTCAGGGTGTCGCCGGACCACTGCGGCTCCAGGCCATATTGATCGGACAGTTTCTGCGCCAACTGGTCGGCCTTCTCACGGGCCGCTTCCTTGCCCAGGCCGTGGGCACGTTCAACACTAATACGGGCCATCGAATGACTCCTGCTTTATGAATGCTTTCCTGAAGCATCTTGACCGCTGCTGCGGCAAAACGTCCCGGTGGTTGCCTATCTTACCTTCAGCCTTGCCAAGACAAAGCAGGCCACCGGGATTAGAATGTCCCGCATTCTCTTTTGGTGACAGCGATATGACTGATCAGCGCAAAGGCAGCGATGCCGAACCCACCACTCACTTCGGCTTCAAAAACGTTCCGGAAAGCCAGAAAGCGGAAAAAGTCGCTGAGGTTTTTCACTCGGTAGCCGCCAAATACGACTTGATGAACGACCTTCTGTCGGGCGGCATGCACCGTCTGTGGAAGCGTTTTGCGATCGAGCTGTCGGGTGTTCGCACCGGCAACCGCGTGCTGGACATCGCCGGCGGCACAGGTGACCTGACCAAGAAGTTCTCGCACCTCGTTGGCCCGACCGGCCAGGTCGTGTTGGCCGACATCAACGAATCCATGCTCAAGGTCGGTCGTGACCGCCTGCTGGATCTGGGTGTGGCCGGCAACGTCGAGTTCGTTCAGGCCGACGCCGAAAAACTGCCGTTCCCGGACAACCATTTCGACTGCGTGACCATCGCCTTCGGCCTGCGCAACGTCACGCATAAAGAAGACGCCCTGCGTTCGATGCTGCGCGTGCTGAAACCAGGCGGCCGTTTGTTGGTGCTGGAATTCTCCAAACCGACCAACGCGCTGATGTCCAAAGCCTACGACGCCTACTCGTTTGCCTTCATGCCGTTGATGGGCAAGCTGATCACCAACGACTCGGAAAGCTATCGCTACCTGGCCGAATCGATCCGCATGCACCCGAATCAGGAAACCCTGAAGTCGATGATGGTCGAAGCCGGTTTCGACCGCGTGACCTACCACAACATGACCGCAGGCATCGTCGCCCTGCACCGCGGCATCAAACCCTGATGTTGCTGGCCGGCCTGCTCGCCAGCGTTGAACTCGGTCTGAACCGGGTGCTGCGTCTCGACAGCACGGCGCTGCCGCGGCTGGCGCATTTGAGCGGCAGGGTGATTGCCGTCGACTGCCGCAGCCCGGCGCTGCAACTGTTCATCCTGCCCAGCGACGAAGGCCTGATGCTCGCCTCCCATTGGGAAACCGGCGCTGACTGCACGTTGCGCGCACCGGCCTCAAGCCTGTTGAAACTGGCGATGAGCAAGGACAAGACTTCGGTGCTGCACGGCCCGGAAGTCGAGCTCGACGGCGACAGCGGCGTGCTGCTGGAACTGGCGGCGATCCTTCAGGACCTTGAGCTGGACTGGGAGTACGAACTCTCGCGCTGGCTCGGCCCGGTCGCCACACAACTGGTCGGCGGTCACCTGCGCAGTCGCGCACGCTGGTATCAGCAAGGGTTCGCCAGCCTGAACCAGAATCTTGGCGAATACCTGGCCGAAGAATCGCGCACCCTCGTCGGTCAGCGCGAAGCCGAAGCCCGATTCAGTGAACTGGACCAGATCAAACTCGATCTGGAACGTCTCGAGGCGCGTTTCGAGCGCCTTTCCCGATCCCTCGACCCAAGCGATAACGCATGAAGCTGCTTGCCGTCCGCCGTTTGTTGCGCATCCAGCGCGTTGTGATTCGCTACCGCCTCGATGACCTGTTATTCGCCCTGCCATTGCCATGGTTCCTCTTGGCGCTGCGCTATGCGTTGCCGTGGCGCTGGTTCCCGCGCAAGACGCTGGACCTGAGCCGCGGTGCGCGATTGCGCCTGGCGTTGCAGGACTTGGGGCCGATATTCATCAAGTTCGGGCAGATCCTGTCCACCCGCCGCGACCTGCTGCCGGAAGACATCGCAGATGAACTGATGAAACTTCAGGACCGCGTGCCGCCGTTCGACTCGCAGGTGTCGGTCAACCTGATCGAAGAGCAGCTCGGCAAAAAGATCAGTGAAGTGTTCAGCCGTTTCGACGTTGAACCGCTGGCCTCAGCCTCGGTGGCGCAGGTGCACGCCGCGCAACTGAAGACCGGCGAAGAAGTCGTGGTGAAGGTGATCCGCCCGGGTCTGAAACCGATCATTGCCCAGGACCTGGCATGGCTGTTCATCCTCGCCCGCGCCGCCGAAAGGCTTTCGGCGGATGCACGTTTGCTGCACCCGGTGGACGTGGTCCAGGACTACGAAAAAACCATCTACGACGAACTCGATCTGCTGCGCGAAGCGGCCAACGCCAGCCAGTTGAAGCGCAACTTCGAAGGCTCGCCGCTGCTCTACGTGCCGCAAGTCTACTGGGACTGGTGCCGGCCGAAAGTGCTAGTGATGGAGCGTATCTACGGGATTCAGGTCACCGACCTCGCAACCCTGGCCGACCAGCGCACCGACATGAAGATGCTTGCCGAACGCGGTGTGGAAATCTTCTTCACCCAGGTGTTCCGCGACAGTTTTTTCCACGCCGACATGCACCCCGGCAACATCTTTGTCAGCACCGTCAACCCGTGGAGCCCGCAGTACATTGCGATCGACTGCGGCATCGTCGGCAGCCTGACCCCGGAAGACCAGGATTACCTGGCGCGTAACCTGTTCGCGTTCTTCAAGCGTGACTACCGGCGGGTCGCCCAGTTGCACATCGATTCAGGCTGGGTACCGGCG
This sequence comes from Pseudomonas sp. UMAB-40, assembly GCF_900095275.1. Classification (NCBI taxonomy): domain Bacteria; kingdom Pseudomonadati; phylum Pseudomonadota; class Gammaproteobacteria; order Pseudomonadales; family Pseudomonadaceae; genus Pseudomonas; species Pseudomonas sp. UMAB-40. The sequence goes on along the minus strand of NZ_LT607551.1, from coordinate 244,668 downwards.
GAAACCAAACTCAACGAATTCGAGGCAGCGATCCGCACTGTGTGCGAGCCGATCTTCGAAAAACCATTAAAAGATATTTCATTTGGTCAGGTGCTGATGCGCCTGTTCCAGACCGCACGACGCTTCAACATGGAAGTGCAGCCGCAACTCGTATTGCTGCAAAAAACCTTGCTGAACATCGAAGGCCTGGGCCGTCAGCTGTACCCGGATCTCGATCTGTGGAACACCGCCCAGCCGTTCCTCGAACGCTGGATGCGTGAGCGCGTCAGCCCCAAAGCCTTGCTCGGCAACGTGCAGAGCCAGTTCGAGCAGATTCCGCACTTGGCCAACATGGCCCGTGACCTGCTCGAACGCATGTCCCAGCCCCACGCCAACGATCCGCCACCACCGTGGCACAAGCGCAAGGACGACTGGTTCCTGCGCCTGCTCGGCTGCGCTCACCTGGCGGGCGGCGCCATTCTGCTGGCCGGCGGGCCGTTGAGCGAAATGGGTCATTGGCCGGCCGGAATCATGGTGGCCGTCGGTTTGTATCTGGTCGTTCGCCGATAGCCAGCGCCCCCGCACGCTGGCACACTGTTTGAACGCTTGGGTTCTGCTCATGAAGTGTGGAACCCGCTGTCGGAGTCGAAGATGAAAAACTGGCTGGACGAGATCAAGTGGGACGCAGACGGCCTGGTGCCGGCGATTGCCCAGGATCACAAGACCGGGCGCGTCCTGATGATGGCCTGGATGAACCGCGAATCACTGGAACTGAGCGCTGCCGAGAACCGTGCCATTTACTGGTCACGTTCCCGTGGCAAGCTGTGGCGCAAGGGCGAAGAGTCCGGCCACGTGCAAACGCTGCATGAGATGCGCCTGGACTGTGACGCCGACGTGATCATCCTGATGGTCGAGCAGATCGGTGACATCGCCTGCCATACCGGTCGCCAGAGCTGCTTTTACCGCGTCTTCGAGAACGGCGACTGGAAAACCGTCGATCCAGTGCTCAAGGACCCGCACGCCATTTATTCCGCAGGACACACCCATGAGTGACACCCTGACCCGTCTGGCCGAGGTGCTGGAAGCGCGCAAAGGCGCCGCCGCCGACAGCTCGTATGTCGCCAGCCTGTACCACAAGGGCTTGAACAAGATTCTGGAAAAAGTCGGCGAAGAGTCGGTCGAAACCATCATTGCCGCCAAGGATGCCGCCATCAGCGGCGACTGCAGTGATGTGATCTACGAGACCGCCGATTTGTGGTTCCACAGCATGGTCATGCTCGCCCAACTGGGGCAGCATCCACAGGCTGTACTCGATGAACTGGACCGTCGTTTCGGTCTGTCCGGACACGCAGAGAAAGCCTCGCGCCCGTCCGCCTGAACAACTATTAGAGAGGAGCAGCAACATGGGCATTTTTGACTGGAAACACTGGATCGTCATCCTGGTTGTTGTCGTGCTGGTGTTCGGCACCAAGAAACTGAAGAACCTCGGCACTGACGTGGGCGAGTCGATCAAGGGTTTCAAAAAAGCCATGAACGATGACGAAAAACCGGCCGACCCTACCGTTACCCCGGCGCAACCGGTTCCACCTGTTCAGCCACAGACCACTCAGTCCGTGAACCAGCCGCACACCATTGACGTGCAGGCGCAAAAAGTCGAAGAGCCGATCCGCAAAGACGTGTGAGCACTGACTAATGTTTGGTATCAGCTTCTCTGAACTGCTGCTCGTCGGCCTTGTGGCCCTGCTGGTGCTGGGCCCCGAGCGTCTGCCGGGTGCTGCGCGCACCGCCGGCCTGTGGGTCGGTCGTCTGAAGCGCAGCTTCAACGCGATCAAACAGGAAGTTGAACGTGAAATTGGTGCCGACGAGATTCGTCGGCAACTGCACAACGAGCACATCCTGTCCCTGGAACAGGAGGCGCGGAAGATTTTCACGCCGACCCAGCAGGAGGCCACGCCCGTTCAGCCTGTTGAACCGGTCGCGGAGCAAACGATTCATGCCCCCGCCGCCGAGCCAACACCTGTTGTCGCCGCTGTAGCACCTGCGCCTGTTGTTGCAATGCCACCGGCTGAACCTGCCACGCCTGCGGCTGCGCCTGTTGCGCCGGCCCCTCATGACCCAACACTGCCGCCGCGAGCCCCATGAGCGATCTTCCTGAAAACGACCAGCACATGCCGCTGGTTTCGCACCTCACCGAGTTGCGTACCCGCCTGCTGCGTTGCGTAGCGGCGATCTTCATCATCTTCGCCGGGTTGTTCGCGTTCACCCAGCAGATCTACACCTTCGTCTCGACGCCGCTGCGTCAGTACCTGCCGGTGGGCGCGACGATGATCGCCACCGACGTGTCGTCGCCGTTCCTGACGCCATTGAAGCTGACCATGATGGTCTCGCTGTTCCTGGCGATCCCGGTGATCCTGCATCAGATCTGGGGCTTTATCGCGCCGGGCCTGTACAAGCATGAGAAGCGCATCGCCGTGCCGTTGCTGGTGTCCAGCATCATGCTGTTCTACGCCGGCATGGCATTCGCCTATTACCTGGTGTTCCCGCTGATCTTCAAATTCTTCGCCGCCGCCACCCCGGCCGGCGTGGAAATGATGACTGATATCAGCAGCTACCTCGACTTCGTCATGACGCTGTTCTTTGCCTTCGGCGTGGCGTTCGAGATCCCGGTGGCCGTGGTGCTGCTGGTGTGGATCGGCGTGGTCGACGTCAAATACCTGAAGAAAATCCGCCCCTACGTGATCATCGGCTGCTTCGTGGTCGGCATGATCCTGACACCGCCGGACATCTTCTCGCAGACGCTGTTGGCTGTACCGATGTGGCTGCTGTTCGAGATCGGCATCCTGTTCGGTGGTCTGATCAGCAAGCGCGGCGACCATCCAAACGATCAGCCGGACAACCAGCCGGCAGACGATCACAACGACCAGCCGCCAGCGACCCAGCCGTGAACCTGCTGCTCCTCGAAGAGGCCGATTTCATTGCGGCCGACCGGGTGATCCTGCGTGATCGCCGGTTGACGCACATGCAGGATGTCCACCGTTGCGAAGTGGGTGACAGCATGCGCGTCGGGCGTATCGGCGGCCTTATGGGTGCGGCCGAAGTGCTGCGACTGGACGCTGATGAAACCGAACTGCGCGTCACCCTTGACCAGCCGCCACCGGCCAAGCTGCCACTGACACTGGTGTTGGCCCTGCCACGGCCGAAAATGCTGCGCAGGGTGTTTCAGACCGTGGCGGCTATGGGTGTGCCACGAATCATTCTGGTGAACAGCTATCGCGTCGAGAAGAGCTTCTGGCAGACGCCGTTTCTGGAACCTGAAGCGATTCGCGAGCAATTGATCCTCGGCCTGGAACAGGCCAGGGACAGCGTACTGCCGGAAATTGTCATCGAAAAACGCTTCAAACCGTTCGTCGAAGATCGGCTGCCGGCCATTTCCGAAGGTACGCTCGGCCTGGTGGGTCACCCGGGCAACTACCCGCCCTGCCCTCGCGGCCTGGATCAACCGGTGACTCTGGCCATCGGCCCCGAGGGTGGCTGGATCCCTTACGAAATCGACCTGCTGGCCAAGTCCGGCCTGCAACCGGTACAACTCGGCGAACGCATCCTGCGCGTTGAAACCGCCGTCACCGCGCTGCTCGCACGACTCTTCTAAGACACAGAACCTGTGGGAGCGAGCTTGCTCGCGATAGCGGACTGCCAGAAACGCATGTGTTGACTGGCCCACCGTCATCGCGAGCAAGCTCGCTCCCACAGGGGAATTTGTCGTTCCAACCAATGTGTACGCCTACAGATTCCCCGCCGCCCGCCGATACAGACCCCATAAAACCAATTTGTAGTCCGAGGGAGTAGCAGCATGTACCGTTGGCTAGCCGAGAATCTGGGAAATGTAAGCGTCAATCGCAAACTGGGGATCGGCTTCGGTCTGGTGCTGCTGCTAACGTTGCTGATCACTTTCACAGGCTGGACCGGCCTGACGAGCGTGATGAGCCGTGGCGACAAGCTGGGGTTCATTGCCAGCCTCAACGACCTGACCAAAGACCTGCGCCTGGCCCGTCTGGACTACGAAATGCGCCGAGGTGAACAAGGCCCGGCCGCCGTCAACGACCTGCTGAGCCAACTCGACGCCGGTTTGCAAACCGCGCGCAAATTGATCGAACAGCCATCTGACGTGGCGATGATCGACCAGCAACTGGCCGCCGTCAGCCAGTACAAACAAGCCTTCATTGCGATGACCCAGGCCGGCGCCAACCGCGAAGACGCCCGCAGTAAACTGGGCGCCACCGCCGACAATGCCGTGGCCCGCGTCGCGGAAGTGGAAAAATCCATGCTGCAAGGCGACAGCGTCGCCGACTTCAACAGCGTGATCGATCTGAGCAAACTGATTCAGCAAGCACGCTTCCAAGTGCGCGGCTACACCTACAGCGGCAAGACCGAGGCCGAGAAACCGGCGCTGGACGCCATCGACAACGCCCTGAAGAACCTCGAAAGCCTGCCATCCAAACTGCCGGAACAGCACATCGCCAACCTGCAACAGGCTACCGATTCGCTCAAAGCCTACCGCGCCGCCGTCAGCCAGTTCCGCGACTCGCAAGTGGCCAGCGCCGCCGCCCTCAAGCTCATGGCCGGGCAAGGCGATATCTTGCTCAACGTCAGCAAAAAACTCACCGTTTCGCAAACCATCGTCCGTGACACCGACGCCGCGCACGCCAAGAACCTGTTGCTGATGGCCACCGTTCTGGCCCTGGCGTTTGGCTTGCTGGCGGCATGGGCGATCACTCGCCAGATCGTCATCCCGCTGAACCAGACCCTCAAAGTGGCCGAGCGTGTGGCCGCTGGCGACCTGACGCAAAACCTTGTTTCCGAACGTCGCGATGAATTGGGCCAGCTCCAGCGCTCCATGCAGAGCATGACCCTGGGCTTGCGCGAACTGATCGGCGGGATCAGCGATGGCGTTGCGCAAATCGCCAGCGCCGCCGAAGAGTTATCGGCCGTCACCGAGCAGACCAGCGCCGGGGTCAACAGCCAGAAGGTCGAGACCGATCAGGTCGCCACGGCGATGAACGAGATGACCGCCACCGTGCAGGAAGTCGCGCGTAACGCCGAAGAAGCCTCCGAAGCTGCCGTCGCCGCCGACCAGCAGGCCCGCGAAGGCGACAAAGTGGTCGGCGAAGCCATCGCCCAGATCGAGCGCCTGGCCCTGGAGGTCGGCAATTCCACCGCCGCCATGGGTGACCTCAAACGCGAGAGTGACAAGATCGGCAGCGTGCTGGACGTGATCAAATCCGTGGCCCAACAAACCAACCTGTTGGCGCTCAACGCGGCGATTGAAGCCGCCCGTGCCGGTGAAGCCGGACGCGGTTTCGCGGTGGTCGCCGATGAAGTCCGCAGCCTGGCCCAGCGCACCCAGAAATCCACCGAGGAAATCGAAGAGCTGATCGTGGGCCTGCAAACCGGCACCCAGCAAGTAGCCACCATCATGGACAACAGCCGCAGCCTGACCGACAGCAGCGTTGAACTGACCCGCCGCGCCGGTAGCTCGCTGGAAAGCATCACTCGCACAGTGTCGGCGATTCAGTCGATGAACCAGCAGATTGCCGCCGCTGCCGAACAGCAAACCGCAGTGGCCGAGGAGATCAACCGGAGCGTGCTGAACGTGCGCGATGTGTCCGAGCAGACCTCGGCAGCCAGTGAAGAGACCGCGGCCTCCAGCGTTGAGCTGGCGCGGTTGGGGACCCATCTGCAGATGCTGGTTGGGCGGTTCAAGGTTTAAGGTGACGCGAATGCCTCGGTTCGCTTGAGACCGAGGTGATGCTATCGCGGGCAAGCCCGCTCCCACAGGGATCAGCGGTGTAACGCAAAGAGCATGTACACCGAAAAACACTGTGGGAGCGGGCTTGCCCGCGATGGCGGTTCGTTAGGCACTGAAGTCAAAGAACCTGCCGCAAGAATGCCTGAGCCCGGGGATCCTTTGGCGCATCGAAGAACTCGGCCGGTGAGGCATCTTCCAGCAGTTTGCCGTGATCGAAGAACAGCACCCGATCCGCCACTTCCCGGGCAAAGCCCATCTCGTGGGTGACGCAGACCATGGTCATGCCTTCCACGGCCAGGGTTTTCATCACGTCCAGCACTTCGCCGACCATTTCCGGATCAAGCGCCGACGTCGGCTCATCGAACAGCATGACCTTGGGTTCCATGGCCAAGGCCCGGGCAATCGCCACACGTTGTTGCTGCCCCCCGGACAAGCGCGATGGAAACTCGTTGGCCTTCTGCGCAATGCCGACCTTCTCCAGCAATGCCAAGGCCTTGGCCTCGCGCTCCTTCTTGCCGCGCTTGCGCACGACTTTCTGCGCCAGGCACAGGTTTTCCAGCACGGTCATGTGCGGGAACAGGTTGAAATGCTGGAACACCATGCCGACTTCGCGGCGGTAGGCGTTCACGTCGGTTTTCGGGTCGGCCAGTTGCAGGCCGTCGATGCTCACCGAACCCGAATCGAATTCCTCCAGACCGTTGAGGCAGCGCAGGAAGGTCGACTTGCCGGAACCGGACGGGCCGATCACCACCAGCACTTCACCCCTGGCCACGTGCGTGGTGACGTTATCCACCGCGCGCACCACCTGACCACGGGTGTCGAAGACTTTTACCAGATCGCGGACTTCAATCACTTTGCGCGAGCCTCCGCTCAAGCCGACTGGCGATTTTCGACAGCGGCAGGTTGATCAACAGGTACAACCCGGCCACGCAGAACAGGATTTCGAACGGCGAGAACGAGGTGGTGATGACTTCACGGCCGCTTTTCAGCAGCTCGGTAATCGCGATCACCGACACCAGCGAGGTGTCCTTGACCAGACTGATGAACTGCCCGGCCAGCGGCGGCAACACGCGTTTCAAGGCTTGCGGCAGCACCACGTGGCGCATCGACTGGCCAGCGCTCAAGCCCAGGGAACGCGCGGCTTCGTTCTGGCCACGAGCGATCGACTGCACGCCGGAGCGAATAATCTCAGCCACATAGGCGCCGGTGAACAGCGACAGCGCGGCAATCCCGGCGAACTCCCGAGAGAGGTTCATCACGGTGCCGATGAAGAAGTAGAAAATGAAGATCTGCACCAGCAACGGTGTACCGCGCACCAGTTCGACATAGATGGTCGAGAGATCGCGCAGCGTCGGATTGTTCGATAGACGGCACAGGCCGGTGGCGAGGCCGATCAGCAGCCCGAGCACGCCAGACACCACGGACAACCACAAGGTGGTCCAGAGGCCCCACATCAGCGGTCCGGCGGCCCAATGGCGAGTCACGCCGATCACGTCGCCTTCCGCTACGTCATCGCCTTGGGCGACTTGCAGGCTGTTGTCGTCGACGGTCACGCGTTGCTCATCGCCCGCGTCATTGCGCAGGGTGACTTCGGCTTTATCGCCCTTGCGCACCAGTTCGCTGACGGTGGAGATGTCGGCGGCGCGCTGGGACTCTTCGGCCTGGTAGGCGAAGTATTGCGGCACGCGGTTCCAGCGCCATTCGTAGGACATCAGCGAGGTGGCGTAATACAACGCGCCGGCCAGGCCGATCAGCAGCAGCACGGTCAATACGTGCCACGGCCATTGGGCTTTTTTCTGTTTCATTTGCTCTGAAAATTCCGAATTCTGTGTCGCCGGGGAGGCCGCCTTCGCGGGCAAGCCCGCTCCCACAGGGATCTCTGGTGTGACTGCTATCTATGCCACACAGCAAAACCTGTGGGAGCGGGCTTGCCCGCGATTGGGGGCGACTCGGTCTGTCTGACCGAGTGTTATTCCATGTCCTTCTGCCAAGCAGTGTCCTTGAACCACTTGTCATGGATGCGATCGTAGGTGCCGTCTTCGTGGATCTGGTGCAGGAAGTTGTTGATGAAGTTGAGGCTGTCGAAATCCCCCTTCTTCAGGCCGAACGCCAGCGGCTCGTAGGTGAACGGCTTGTCGAGGAACACCAGCTTGCCGGCGCCGACCTTGTTCACGGCCACGACGTTGTACGGCGCGTCGTAGATGAAGGCGTCTGCCTTGCCGTTGACCACGTCGAGCACGGCTTCCTGTTCGTTGTCGTAGCCGTGGTACTTGGCTTTGGAAATCAGCTTCTTGGCAACCATCTCGCCGGTGGTGCCGAGCTTGGAAGTGATGCGGTAGTCGGCGGTGTTCAAGTCTTTATAGGTCTTGATCGTGCCTTCCAGCTCCTTGCGGATCAGCAGGGTCTGACCGACCACGATGAACGGTTCGCTGAAGTTCAGGCGCAGGTTGCGCTCCTGGGTCAGGGTCATGCCGCTGCCAATCATGTCGAACTTGTCGGTGAGCAGGGCCGGGATGATGCCGTCGTAGCCGGTGGAAACCAGCTCCAGCTTGACGCCCATGGCCTTGGTCATGGCTTTGAGGATGTCGACTTCGAAACCGATGATCTCGCCGCGCTTGTTGGTCATTTCGAACGGCATGTACGTCGGGTCCATGCCGACTTTCAGCGTGCCGCGCTTGACCGCCTCACCGATGGCACCGGCCTGCGCCGCGCTGACTGCAACCAGTGCCGTGACGCCGACCAGCAGCATCGACAGATACTTCTTCATCATCAAGTCCCCAAACCCATTGCGTTGTGAGGCGCGCAAACGGCGGATTTCCTTCAGGAAACCGGCCGATACGAACAGAAAAATGTCCGGGCGCACCAATTCAGGGACGGATGCTAACGCACTCGCCCGTTTGCACAAGGGTTTGGCAACGTTCAGGCAAAAAAAAGCCCCGCTGGCTAGCGGGGCTCTTTGTTACGCCAACTGAGGCTGTGCACTCAGTGGTTTGAGCGGTAGCAGCGGCGCATGGGGATCGGCTTTCACCGATTTGCGCCAGGCGGCCAGCCACTCGGGGTGGCCTTCATTCCAGATCTGCTCGTGCAAGCGAGCCAATGCCACCGGGTCGCTCAGCAGCTGCACACGCTCATTGTTGTTCAGGCCGTCAGGCCCGACTTTCAATGCATGACGCACACGCTCGATCCGCAACCATTCGATCGGCTCGGCCTGACCGTGACGCGAGGTCGCCAGCGAGCACGCCAAGGCGTTCTGCTGTGGATCGACCACCGCACGGGTGAAGCCGTCGTTCAGTGCATGCCAACGGTTTTCGTGGGTGTACTGATCGGTTGCCAACAACGCCTGTGGCGGATTGTATTCCTCAGGGATCAGGAACAGGCTTTCGTCACGGGACTTGAGGCCCAGGCCGACACGGCTGGAAATCACCGACACCGGAATCGACAGCATCAACGAACCGACGATCGGCACCAGCCACCACAGGAAGCTCGGGTTCAGCCAGATCACCAGCAGGGCCCAGAAGAAGCCCAGCAAGGTTTGCGGGCCGTGGCGCTTAACCGCTTCGCTCCACGGCGTGGAGTCGTCGTCACGTTGTGGCGAATTCCAGGTCGCGGCCCAGCCGAGGAACGCGGCGAGTACGAAACGGGTGTGGAAAATCATCCGTACCGGCGCCAGCAGCATGGAGAACAGTACCTCCAGCAGCATCGACATCGTCACCTTGAACTTGCCACCGAACTCTTTCGCACCTTTGGCCCAGATCAGGAGGATGCTCAACAGCTTCGGTAGGAACAGCAGCACGATCGTGGTCGAGAACAGCGCGACCGCCTTGTCCGGGTGCCATTGCGGCCACAACGGATACAGCTGTCGCGGCTCCATGAAGTACTGCGGTTCCATCAGCGTATTGACCGCCAGCAGCGCGGTCGACAGCACGAGGAAGAAGAACCACAGCGGCGCCGAAAGGTAAGACATCACGCCGGTCAGGAACACCGCGCGGTGAACCGGGTGCATGCCCTTCACCAGGAACAGGCGGAAGTTCATCAGGTTGCCGTGGCACCAGCGACGGTCACGCTTGAGTTCGTCCAGTAGGTTCGGTGGCAGCTCTTCATAGCTGCCCGGCAAATCGTAGGCAATCCACACGCCCCAGCCGGCACGGCGCATCAGCGCGGCTTCGACGAAGTCGTGAGAGAGAATCGCACCGGCAAAAGCACCTTTACCCGGCAACGGCGCCAAAGCGCAGTGCTCGATGAACGGCTTCATGCGGATGATCGCGTTGTGGCCCCAGTAGTGGGATTCACCCAACTGCCAGAAGTGCAAGCCGGCGGTGAACAGCGGACCGTATACGCGAGTCGCGAACTGCTGCATGCGCGCATACAGGGTGTCCATGCCCGACGCACGCGGCGCGGTCTGGATGATCCCGGCGTCCGGCGTAGCTTCCATCAGACGCACCAGACTGGTCAGGCATTCGCCGCTCATCACGGAGTCTGCGTCGAGCACGACCATGTACTTGTAATCACCGCCCCAGCGACGGCAGAAGTCGTCGAGGTTGCCGCTTTTACGTTTCACACGACGGCGACGACGGCGATAGAAAATCTTGCCGAAGCCCTTGGCTTCACGGCAGACGTCCAGCCAGGCCTGTTGCTCGGCCACGCAGATGTCCGCGTCGTTACTGTCACTGAGGACGAAGAAGTCGAAACGATCCAGGTCACCCGTGGCCGCCACCGACTCGAAGGTCGCCCGCAAACCGGCAAATACGCGCGGCACGTCTTCGTTGCAGATCGGCATCACCAGTGCAGTGCGCGCGTCTTTGGCGATCGGCTCATTGCCGGCACTTTTACCGGAGATGCGGTATTTGTCGTGGCCGGTGAGCAACTCGAGGAAGCCCATCAGCGCCGTCCAGAAACCGGCCGACACCCAGCAGAACAGAATCCCGAACAGAATCAGGATGCTGGTTTGCAGCGCATACGGCAGCACTTGCGTGGCCGTCTGCAGCAGCGGTTGATGCAGCACTTCGTTAAGGTCAACGAACGACCAGCCCTGGTACGGCATGATGCCTTTCATGTACCAGCCGGCGACGATCGTCTGGCCGAGCATCAGCACCAGCAGAATGTAGCGACGGATCGAACCGACGGTGCGCCAGCGAGCGGCCGGCAGCACGCGCTCATCCTTCGGCGGGGCCGGCGGATTGGTGCGACCGGTCAGACGGCGCCAGCCACGCACCAGAATGTTGGTGCGCCATGGCTCTGGCACGACTTTGGTCCGGCGGATCGGCGGGGTTGCCTTGAGGCAAACCCGACCGCTGGCGTCGACCGCCAGCATTTCCGCTTCTTCCAGTTCTTCCGCAGTGTTCAGGGTCAAGCGACGGCCCACCGAGGCTTGGGCAGCCTCGGTCGGTGCGTCGAACGTCGATGACGACAGACGCTGGTGCAGTTCGCTGAAGGACTGGCAGCCCGCGAGTTCCGCGCGCTGCTGGTCGGTCATCGGTAGATGCGCCAGATACTCGGCAAGCGTCTCTGGCATCACTTGAGAATTACTCATCGGCAGGCAACTGGTAGCTCCAGGTCTCGGTCAGGACTTCTTCCGTCGCTGCCGATTCCGGTGTGGCTGGGGCCGCGTCCGCAGCAACAGGCTGCTTGGCGTCTTTGTTGTCCTTGTCCTTGGTATTGGCAACTGGCTTGGCGTCGGCCTGCTTGGCTTCAGCTTGCTTGGCGTCCTTGGCTTCCTTGTCAGCCTTCTCTTGTTGCTTGGCGGCGACCTTGTCGGCCTTGGCAACAGAAGAGTTGGAGACTGGCAGCGAATTCTTGGAAAGGTCGCCAGGCACGATGTTCTCGACCAGTGCTGCACGCATCTCGGTAGGCTTGCCCGGATCCTTGATTTTCATCCGCAGGGTCAAGCGCCAGCCCTTGGTTTCAGGGTTGTAACGCACGCTGTTCTCGACCAGCTCGGCATTGTCGCCAACGCTGACCTGGCTGCGAACGTCCGCGGTTTCCGGCAGTGCCGCCAGGGACGGACCTTCGAAGTCCACCAGGTAGGCAACGCTGCCATCCGGCTGACGGATCAGGTTCGACTGCTTCACGTCACCTGTGGAACGCAGGGTCTGTTGGACCCAGGCGCTGTCCGGTGCGTGAAGAGCGGCTTCGTCGATGGTCCAGTGCATGCGATAAGCGACGTCCAGCGGCTGGCCAGGCTCAGGCAGTTTTTCCGGACTCCAGAAAGCAACGATATTGTCGTTGGTTTCGTCGGCAGTCGGAATCTCTACCAGATCGACGGAACCCTTGCCCCAATCGCCTTTTGGTTCGATCCAGGCACTTGGGCGCTTGTCGTAGCGGTCGTCGAGGTCTTCGTAGTGGCTGAAGTCGCGGCCACGTTGCAGCAAGCCGAAACCACGCGGGTTCTCGATCGAGAAGTTGCTCACGGCCAGGTGTTTTGGATTGTTCAGTGGACGCCAGATCCACTCGCCGTTGCCGGCATGGATCGACAGACCGCTGGAGTCGTGCAGCTCACGACGGTAGTTCAGCACTTTCGACGGCTGGTTGGCGCCGAACAGGAACATGCTGGTCAGCGGCGCAACGCCAAGCTTGGTGACCTTGTCACGCAGGAACATGCGGGCTTTGACGTCGACGATGGTGTCGCTGCCAGGACGCAGGGTCAGGCGATAAGCACCGGTGGCGCGTGGCGAATCCAGCAGCGCGAAGATCACCAGGTGCTTGTCACCCGGTTTTGGCTGTTGAATCCAGAATTCGGTGAAGCGCGGGAATTCTTCGCCGGACGGCAATGCGGTATCGATCGCCATGCCGCGTGCGGACAAGCCATAGGTGTGACCCTTGCCGACCACGCGGAAGTAGCTCGCGCCGAGCATGGTCATGATTTCGTCTTGCTTGTCGGCCTTGTTGATCGGGTAAAGCACACGGAAACCGGCATAACCCAGTTGTTCGGTGGCTTTAGGATCGAACTTCACATCGCCGAAATCGAAACGACTTGGGTCGTATTTGATCTCTTCGACGGTGTTGGCCGTGATTTCGTTGATTTTCACCGGCGTATCGAAGTGCATGCCCTGGTGATAGAACGAAAGCTTGAACGGGGTTTTCTGATCGGCCCACTCGGCTTTTTCAGTGAGGAAACGAATTTTTTGATAGTCCGCGAATTTCATTTCGCGGAATTCGTTCGGCAGGTTACTGCGCGGGGCTTCGTATTTTTGTCCGGCCAGCTCTTTCGCCTTGACCGATACATCATCCAGATTGAATGCCCAAATCTGGCCGGCGCTGAGCAGGCAGAGCAGTGCAGAGCCCGCTACCAGAGCGCTTCGGAACCGTTTGGCAGTCAATTTTGGTGCATTACAGGGACTAACAATCACGAGCAACCCTCGCCGAAAACAGATCAAAAAACCAACGGCCAGCTATCTATATGCCAGGTTGGCGAGCATTGTTCCGACTCCTATGGGGCTAAATGATTCCCCAACAGGTCTCGGACAAGTCTCTACCTAAGTCAAAATGGACCAACGAACGCTGATCCCCGTAGCGCGCGATTATCTAGTAGGCCGCGTTACAACGCATCAGGGGTAACAAAGTATTTATCGCGAAAAACCCCTGTTTTCAGTCGAAAAGCCCTGAAAAACATGTTTCAAGGGCTTTCACGTCTGTAACAGGAAGGTGACCGGGCCATCGTTGACCAGATGCACCTGCATATCCGCGCCGAATCTACCTGATGCCACAGTGCCATGCACCTGTTTCGCTTTGCTTAATAGATAGTCGAAAAGCTCCTCGCCCAGGGCCGGAGGGGCAGCGGTCGAAAAACTCGGGCGCAACCCGCTCTTGGTGTCTGCGGCCAGGGTGAACTGCGAGACCAGCAGCAACCCACCGCCCACCTCCGCCAACGACAGATTCATCTTGCCCTCGGCGTCACTGAATATTCGATAGTTAAGCAGTTTATGCAGAAGTTTGTCGGCGCTGGCACGAGTATCCTCGGGTTCTACCGCCACCAGCACCAATAACCCTTGATCGACCGCTCCCACCACCTCCCCCGCTACCTCGACTCGCGCGCCACGCACGCGTTGCAGCAGGCCCTTCATGCTTCTTCGGGCGGCAGGTCGAGCAAGCGGCGAGCCATCTGCCCGGCGGCACGTACCAGCGCATCGGTGATACCCGGCTCGGACGCGGCGTGGCCGGCGTCGCGGATCACCTGGAGTTCGCTGTTCGGCCAGGCTTGATGCAGTTCCCAGGCATTGTCCAGCGGGCAGATCACGTCGTAACGACCGTGGACGATCACACCTGGCAAATGGGCGATCTTGCCCATGTCGCGAATCAGCTGGTTCGGTTCGAGGAAGGCATTGTTGGTGAAGTAGTGGCATTCGATACGCGCGATGGACAACGCACGTTGCGGCTCGGAGAAGCGATCGACCACCAGCGGGTTCGGACGCAAGGTCGCGGTCCGGCCTTCCCAGGTGGACCAGGCCTTGGCCGCATGCATCTGGGCGATCTGATCGTTGCCGGTCAGGCGCTTGTGGAAGGCGCTGAGCAAGTCGCCGCGCTCATCCAATGGAATAGGCGCGACGTAGTCCTGCCAGTAATCGGGGAACAGACGGCTGGCGCCACATTGGTAGAACCACTCGATTTCCTGCGGACGGCAGAGAAAAATCCCGCGCAGGATCAGACCGTGTACACGCTCCGGGTGGGTTTGTGCGTAGGCCAGTGCCAGGGTCGAGCCCCAGGAGCCGCCAAACAGCACCCATTTTTCGATGCCCAGGTGTTTGCGAATCCGCTCAAGGTCGGCGACCAGATCCCAGGTGGTGTTGTTTTCAAGGCTGGCGTGGGGCGTGGAGCGACCGCAACCGCGCTGATCGAAGGTCACGATACGGTACAGGTTCGGATCGAAGTATCGGCGGCTTTGGGCATCGCACCCGGCACCGGGGCCGCCGTGGATGAACACCACCGGCAAACCTTCCGGTGAACCGCTTTCGTCGACATACAGGGTGTGAGTTGCGTCGACGGCCAGATCGTGCCGGGCGTGGGGTTTGATCTGCGGGTACAAAGTCTGCATTGCGCGCTCCGTAAGGGGTCGAGGTCATCCCTGGGGGGACTTCTATTATTCTGCCGTCCGGCATCATAAACCCGAATTACGCCAATGAGCATGCCCCTTGCAGCGTCATAGTCTGTCAGCCAAATACCCGAGCAGCGTTTCATACAGCAAGTCGACCTCGGCGACCTGGCCCCGGGCCCGCAAACAGCCGTGAACCAGCCCCTCACCGTAATAAAGCGTCGCGGTCACGCCGGCGGCCTGCAGTTGCTCGGCGTAGAGCACGCCGTCATCGCGCAGCGGGTCGAATTGCGCCACGGCGATCAATGCCGGCGGCAGCCCGCCGAAGTGTCCGGCGAGCAACGGCATGGCGTAGGCACCCGGCTGTCGGGTGCTGCGCAAGTACAGGGCGTGATAACAATCCACATCACTGCTGGCGAGCAACGGCGCGTCGATGCATTCGCTGCGCGATGGCAACGGCTGATTGCCGCCCAGCCCCGGGTAGATCAGCACCTGCGCCGCCGGCAATGGCTCGCCCGCATCCCGCAACGCCAGACAAAGCGCGGCGGCGAGATTGCCACCGGCACTGTCTCCCGCCACCAGCGTGCGCTCGGGATCAAGCCGAAAAGGTCCGGTTCGCAGCGCGCGCCAGACACTCAAGCAATCATTGAACGCCGCCGGAAACGGATGCTCCGGCGCCAATCGGTAATCGACCGCGATCACCAGCACGCCGAGTGTCGACGCCAGTTCTGCGCAGATGAAATCGTGGGAATCCAGATCGCCCACCACCCAACCACCGCCATGCAGATACACAATGCACGGGACACCGCCGGTCGCAGGTGCAACCGGCGGTTGATAGGATCGCACCGGCACACCGGCCAACTCGAAATCGACCACGTAGAGGCCGGCGGGACGCGGCGGGGTGAACGCCCGGCACATCGCGCTGTAGGCCTGACGCAAACCGTGGAGGCTGCTGTCGGTGCTGTTGAAGCTGACGGTTTTCTCGACGAAAGCCGTCATTTGTTCGGATAGCGGGTAAGGAGCCATAGGCCTGCTGCCAAGGGTTTTGGGGGGGCTGACGCAACCCTGCGGGAGCGAGCTTGCTCGCGATGGCGGCCGAACAGTCAACATCTTTGTTGAATGTGACGGCCTCATCGCGAGCAAGCTCGCTCCCACAGGGTTTGCGGTTACCGTCAGGGCTTCAAACTGGCCTGAACGGTCGCCGCGCCATCCTTGCCATCAAAACTGCTGACACCGGCCAGCCAACGCTGAAGGTCTTCCGGGTGATCGCGCAGCCACTGTTTGGCAACGTCCTGGGGCGTCTTGCGCTCCATGATCGGCACCATCAGCTGGCTTTCCTGGGCCGCGGTGAAGGTCAGGTTTTCCAACAGGCGATTCACATTCGGGCAACGTTCGGCATAGTCCGGGGACGTCACGGTCGAGACCGTTGCCGCGCCTTCATTGGGACCATAAACGTCTTCGCTGCCGGTTAGGTAGGCGATCTTCATGTTGATGTTCATCGGGTGCGGGGTCCAGCCGACGAACACCACGAACTCCTTGCGGTTCACGGCCCGCTGAACGGCCGCGAGCATGCCGGCCTCACCGGACTCGATCAGCTTGAAGTCTTTCAAGCCGAAGTGATTGGTCTCGATCATGGTTTTGATCGTGGTGTTGGCGCCACTGCCGGGCTCGATGCCATAGATTTTGCCGCCAAGCTTGTCTTTGAATTTGGCGATGTCGGCGAAGGTTTTCAGCCCGGCGTCCGCAACGTACTGAGGCACCGCGAGCGTCGCTTGGGCGTCGGCCAGGCTCGGTTTTTCCAGGACCTTCACTTGTTTGGCTTCCAGGAACGGCGCGATGTTCTTGTCCATCGCCGGTTTCCAATAACCGAGGAAGATATCGAGGCGTTTGTCGCGGATGCCGGCAAAGATGATTTGCTGCACGGCGCTGGTTTGCTTGCTTTCGTAGCCGAGGCCGTTGAGCAGCACATCAGCCATGCCGCTGGTGGCGATCACGTCGGTCCAGTTGACCACGCCCATGCGCACGGCCTTGCAGGACGCATCGTCACTGGCCAGGACGCTGGTGCTCAGAAGAGCGGTGCCGCAGAGTATTGAGAGACAGCGGGTGAACAAACCTTTGGTGCTTGTCATAGAGAGCGTTCTCGTGCGGCAGATTATTGTGAGGGCCGGTGTCTTTGTGCACCGTGACCAGCACATTACGCAGCGTCGAGAGGGTAAAAGCGAACTGTAGCGACCGAGATTTGCACGGTGGCGACCGTCGTGATGCGCTATGAAGTAAACACATAACCTGTGGGAGCGAGCTTGCTCGCGATGAGGCCATAACATTCAACATTATTGTTGCCTGTCAGTCCGCCATCGCGAGCAAGCTCGCTCCCACAGGGTTATGCGACAGGTTCTAGTGCTTGTAGTGCTTTTGGCCCCAGGCCAGCAGGCCTTGCAGCAATTCCTTGAGCACAACCTGCGTTGGCTCAGCCAGGTCCTGCCGATAGCGGAACGGCTCAAACTCTTCCATATACGTGCATTGACCCAGTTCCAGTTGCACCGCATGGATGTTGTCGGCCGGGTTGCCGTAATGCCGGGTGATGTGGCCACCCTTGAAGCGACCGTTCAGCACATGGCTGTAATCGGTGTGCCTGGCGCAGATCGCTTCCAGCTGACTGGCTAACTGCGGATCGCAACTGGCGCCGTTGAAGGTGCCGAGGTTGAAGTCCGGCAGCTTGCCGTCGAACAGGTGCGGGATGATCGAGCGGATCGAATGCGCATCGAACAGCAGCGCGTAACCGAACTCGGCTTTGAGTCGCGCCAGTTCGTTCTGCAGCGTGGTGTGATACGGCGTCCACACCTGCTCCAGGTACGTCGCACGCTCAGCCGCCGACGGTTCCATCCCTTCACGGAACAACGGAATGCCGTCGAACAGCGTCGCTGGATACAGACCGGTGGTGGCGCCGACATACAGTGGCTTGTCGTCAGACGGGCGGTTCAGGTCGATGACGAATCGCGAGTACTCGGCAGCCAAGGTGCTGGCGCCCAGTTCGGCTGCGAATTCATAAAGTCGGGGGATGTGCCAGTCGGTGTCCGGCAGGCTGCGTGCATCGGGGATCAACCCGGCTTCCACCGCCGGAGTCAGTCGCAGGCCGGCATGGGGCATGCTGATCAGCAGCGGCACGCGGCCTTGTTTGAAGTTCAGAACCTTATCCACAACTGCTCTCCTAAACGCTCGTTTCGACGCCGTGACGCACGACGCGTTTTTCCAGGTCACCGCCCAGCCAGTACGACAGGTCGGCGGGACGATCGATTTGCCAGGCGACGAAATCCGCGAACTTGCCGGCTTCCAGCGAACCGTGGGTGTCGGCCATGCCCAACGCGGTGGCGGCATGAATGGTTGCACCGGCGAGGGCTTCTTCCGGGGTCATGCGGAAACAGGTGCAGGCCATGTTCAGCATCAAGCGCAACGACAACGCCGGCGACGTGCCCGGGTTGAGGTCGCTGGCGATGGCGATTTTCACGCCGTGTTTGCGCAGGGCATCCATCGGCGGCAACTGGGTTTCACGCAGGAAGTAGAACGCGCCGGGCAGCAGCACCGCGACGGTGCCGGATTTGGCCATGGCGATGGCGTCGTCTTCGGTCATGAATTCCAGGTGATCGGCCGACAGTGCGTGGTAACGCGCCGCCAGGCTCGAACCGTGCAGCGACGACAATTGCTCGGCGTGCAGCTTCACCGGCAGACCCAATTCTTGTGCGGTGATGAACACGCGCTCGACCTGTGCCGGCGAAAACGCCAGGTATTCGCAGAACGCGTCCACCGCATCCACCAGCCCTTCGGCGGCCAGGGCCGGGAGCATTTCAGCGCAGATGTGATCGATATAGTCGTCGGCGCGATCCGCATATTCCGGTGGCAATGCATGAGCGGCCAGGCAGGTGCTGCGCACGCTGACCGGCAGTTCGGCGCCGAGGCGACGGATCACTCGCAGGATCTTGCGTTCACTGGCCAGGTCGAGGCCGTAGCCGGACTTCATTTCGACCGTGGTCACGCCGTCACGCATCAGGCTTTTCAGACGCTTGGCGGCGCTGGTGAACAGCTCATCTTCGGTCGCTGCACGGGTGGCGCGCACGGTGCTGGCGATGCCACCACCGGCCGCGGCGATTTCTGCATAGCTGACGCCTTGCAGGCGCTGTTCGAATTCACCGCTGCGGTTACCGCCGAACACCGTGTGGGTGTGGCAGTCGATCAGGCCCGGCGTAACCCAGGCCCCTTTCAAATCGTTGACCGCCGGGTATTCACCCGACGGCAGTTCACTGCGCGGGCCGACCCACTCAATGTGCGCACCGGACGTCACGATGGCCGCGTCCTCGATGATCGAGTAGACGCCTTGCGCCATGGTTGCGACGTGGCAGTGTTGCCAGAGAGTTTTCATCCCGAGTTCCTCGTCTTGTTCAAAATCGAATCGCGGGCAAGCCCGCTCCCACAGGGGTAGTGTTGGATACATAAGATGCACACGACACAAAACCTGTGGGAGCCGGGCTTGCCCGCGATGGGGCCATTACAGGCTCGGCAGCAACTTGACCGAGACCAAGTCATTCAGGCAACGCGTCGCCAACAACTCGGTCGCCGCATTGATGTCCGGCGCAAAGAAGCGGTCTTTCTCATAGAACGGCACTTCGTTACGCAGAATCCCCCGAGCCTTTTCCAGCTTCGCCGAGGTCTTCAGACCTTCACGCAAATCCAGCCCCTGAACCGCCGCCAACCATTCCACCGCCAAAACACCACGGGTGTTCTCGGCCATTTCCCACAAGCGCTTGCCGGCAGCCGGCGCCATGGACACGTGGTCTTCCTGGTTCGCCGAAGTCGGCAGGCTGTCCACCGAATGGGGATGGGACAACGCCTTGTTCTCGCTGGCCAGTGCCGCCGCAGTCACCTGGGCGATCATGAAACCGGAGTTCACGCCGCCATTGGCCACCAGGAACGGCGGCAGTTGCGACATGTGCTTGTCCATCATCAGCGAGATGCGGCGTTCGCTCAGGGAACCTATTTCAGCGATGGCCAGGGCCATGTTGTCAGCGGCCATGGCCACCGGTTCGGCGTGGAAGTTACCGCCGGAGATCACATCGCCTTCAGCAGCGAAGACCAACGGGTTGTCAGAAACGGCGTTGGCTTCGACGGCCAGCACTTCAGCCGCCTGGCGGAACTGAGTCAGGCAGGCGCCCATGACTTGTGGCTGGCAGCGCAGAGAGTACGGGTCCTGGACCTTTTCGCAGTTCTGGTGCGAGTCAGACACTTCACTGCGCTCGCCCAGCAGATCGCGGTAAGCGGCAGCGGCATCGATCTGGCCTTTTTGGCCACGCGCGGCGTGGATGCGCGCATCGAACGGCGAGCGCGAGCCCAGTACGGCTTCGACCGTCAGGGCACCAATCGCCACGGCACCGGCGAACAGATCTTCGCCTTCGAACAGACCGCGCAACGCATAAGCGGTCGACACCTGAGTGCCGTTGAGCAGCGCCAGGCCTTCTTTCGCCGCCAGGGTCAGCGGGGCCAGACCGGCGACTTTCAGTGCTTCAGTCGCTTCCATCCACTCGCCTTTGTAGCGAGCCTTGCCTTCACCCAGCAGCACCAGAGACATGTGGGCCAGAGGCGCCAGGTCGCCGGAAGCACCGACCGAACCTTTCAACGGAATGTGCGGGTAAACCTCGGCGTTGATCAGCGCGATCAACGCGTCAATCACGACGCGGCGAATGCCGGAGAATCCACGGCTCAGGCTGTTGACCTTGAGCACCATGACCAACCGCACCAGCGCGTCGCTGATCGGCTCGCCGACACCGGCGGCATGGGACAACACCAGCGAACGCTGGAGGTTTTCCAGGTCTTCGCTGGCGATGCGGGTCGAGGCCAGCAGGCCAAAACCGGTATTGATGCCGTAAGCGGTGCGGTTCTCGGCGAGGATCTGTTCCACGCAGGCAACGCTGGCTTCGATCTGGGCCGAGGCGCTGTTGTCGAGGGTGATTTTGACCGGGTGCTGATAGATATCACGCAGTTGGGCAAGGCTCAGTTGGCCGGGAATCAGGTTTAGCGCAGTCATTTCATGCTCCTTTTGAGAGTTTGTTATTAACTCACCAGACGCTCCGGAGATGTCCGTTGTCCGTCGCGTCTCGCCTTATGGGAGAGCCGCGCCTTGGCACGCTGGTTTTTATTGGAAGTCAGTTCAGGTTCGGTAAAGCCTTGTGCAGCAACATCGGATCTTTCAACACGCCAGCAGCCGCGGCGATGTCCGGCGCCAGCCAGCGGTCCTGGTCGTAGGCCGGGACGCGTTCGCGCAGCAGGCGCCACGCGGCATCGGTGCCTGCGCCAAAACGTTGTTCCTTAAGAAATTCAAACGCCTGAGCCGCCAGCAGGTACTCGATGGCGAGGATCTGCGTGCAGTTTTCCAGGGCGCGATGCAGCTTCAGCGCCGCGTTGGTGCCCATGCTCAAGTGGTCTTCCTGCAGGCCCGAGGTGACGTAGTTGTCGAGCACGGCCGGTTGCGCCAACTGGCGATTTTCCGCGCACAGCGAGGCGGCGACGTACTGGACGATCATCATCCCGGAATTGACCCCGGGGTTGGCCACCAGAAAGGCCGGCAGGCCACTGACGTGCGGGTTGATCAGGCGGTCCAGGCGACGCTCGGCGATGGAGCCGATTTCGGCCATGGCGATGGCCAGCAAGTCCGCCGCCAGCGCGACCGATTGGCCGTGCGGGTTGGCCTGGGACATGACCCGGAAGTTGTCCGGCGTGCCCAGCAGCAACGGGTTGTCGGTGCAGCCGTTGAGCTCGGTTTCGATCTGCTGGATCGCGTGCGTCAGTTGATCCCGTGCAGCGCCGTGGACTTGCGGGATCGAACGGATGCTCAGCGCATCCTGCGTGCGAATGCCTTTGCTCGACGCAATCACTTCACTGCCATCCAGCAACGCCCGCAGGTTGATGCCGACCTGCTGCATGCCCGGATGCGGCTTGAGCGCGATGATCTCGGCATCGAACGCCGCGATCTGGCCACGCTGGGCCTCGAAGCTCATGGCGCCGATCACGTCGGCCCATTGCACCAGGCGCGTCGCATCGGCAATCGCCAGACAGCTGAGGCCGGACATGCACGGCGTGCCGTTGACCAGGCACAAGCCATCTTTAGCACCCAGCTGAACCGGTTGCAGGCCTTCTTCAGCCAAGGCTTGCTGTGCAGAAACGATCTGCCCGCGATAACTCACATTACCGACGCCCAACAGCGCGATGCTGATGTGCGCCATGTGGGTCAGGTAACCGACCGAACCCTGGGACGGCACTTGCGGGGTGATGCCGCGATTGAGCAGCACCAGCAGGGCTTCGACCACCCGACGATGAATGCCGGATTTGCCTTGGCTGTAATTCAGGATCGCTGCACAGAGAATTGCGCGGGTTTGCTCGTCGGCCAGTGGTGCGCCAACGCCACAGGCGTGGCTGAGCAAGGTGTTGCGCGACAGTTGGCTCAGTTGTTCGTCTTTGAGCGAGACGTTGCACAACGCACCCAGGCCGGTGTTGACGCCATAGGCGCGCTCGCCGCTGGCGACGATGCGCTGAACGATCGCCTGGGCATTCTCGATCCGCGCCCAGGCCTGGGCCGACAGCTCAAGCTGAGCGCCATGACGGGCGACGGCAACCACATCCTGCCAACGCAACGGGGCATCGGCGATAACGATTTTTTCAGCCTGGGACATCATTAACCTCGTGCGTACAACCTGAATATTGATGCAGCTTTACCGGCGCCATCGCGGGCAAGCCCGCTCCCACAGTGTTCTGTTGTGTGAAGAAAATGTGTGCAACACAACCAATCCCTGTGGGAGCGGGCTTGCCCGCGATGAGGCCCGCTCGATCACCGCAAATTTCTCAAACCACCGCCGCCCGCCGCTGCACGAACCGGTCAACATACTCATCCGCCGGCGAATGCAGGATCTCTCTGGGCGTGCCCACTTGAATCAGGCGGCCATCCTTGAGGATCGCAATGCGGTTGCCGATGCGCACGGCCTCATCGAGGTCGTGGGTAATGAAGACGATGGTCTTGTGCAGGGTCTTTTGCAGTTCCAGCAACTGGTCCTGCATCTCGGCGCGGATCAGCGGGTCGAGGGCGCTGAACGCTTCGTCCATCAAGATGATGTCGGTGTCTGCCGCCAAGGCGCGGGCCAGGCCCACACGCTGACGCATACCGCCCGAGAGCTGGTGCGGGTATTTGTTTTCGTAGCCCTTGAGGCCCACGGTGTTGATCCAGTGCAGCGCGCGCTCGGAGCACATTTGCTTGCTCTCGCCACGCACTTTCAAGCCGTAGGCGACGTTGTCCACCACGGTCTTGTGTGGCAACAGGCCGAAGCTCTGGAACACCATGCTGATCTTGTGCCGGCGAAATTCGCGCAGGGCTTCCATGTCGTATTGCAGGATGTCCACGCCATCCACCAGGATCGCGCCGCTGGTCGGGTCGATAAGGCGGTTGAAGTGGCGCACCAGGGTCGATTTTCCGGAACCCGACAGGCCCATGATCACGAAGATCTCGCCGGTGCCGATGCTCAACGACAGGTCGTTCACGCCGACCACGCAGCCGGTTTCGGCCAGCACCTGATCCTTGGTCTTGCCCTGGCCAATCATGCCCAGCGCTTCCTTGGAACGGTTGCCGAAAATCTTGAAGACGTTTTTGACTTCGATTTTGCTGATGGCTTCGTTGTTCATTTGCTCACCTCATGCCGTGGCCGACCATACGCCTGAGTAATGCGGTCGATGACCACTGCCAGAATCACGATCGCCAGACCGGCTTCCAGGCCACGTCCGACGTTGAGGGTCTGAATCCCCACCAACACGTCTTCACCCAGGCCTCGGGCACCAATCATCGAGGCGATAACCACCATCGACAGGGCCATCATGGTGGTCTGGTTGATCCCGGCCATGATGCTCGGCAGGGCCAGCGGCAGTTGTACGCCAAACAGTTGCTGCCAGCGGTTGGCACCGAAGGCGTTGATCGCTTCCATCACTTCACCGTCGACCTGGCGGATGCCTAGATCAGTCAGGCGGATCAGCGGTGGTGCGGCGTAGATCACGGTAGCGAAAATCGCTGGGACCTTGCCCAGGCCGAACAGCATCAGCACCGGGATCAGGTACACGAAACTCGGCATGGTCTGCATGATGTCCAGCAACGGCATCAGCACCGAACGCAGGCGATTGCTGCGTGCCGAGAGAATGCCCAGCGGGATGCCGATCAGCACCGAAATGACCGTCGCGACCATCATCAGCGCCAGGGTCTGCATCAGCTTGTCCCAGAGGCCGACCGCACCCACCAGGAACAGCAGGCCGACGATGACTGCCGTGGTCACCACTTTGCGGGTCGCGTGCCAGGCAACGCCCGCCACGATGGCCAGCATCAGCCACCAGGGCGCCGCACGCAGCAGCCCTTCAAGATTGACGATGGCCCACAACAGGGTGTCGGAGATATGCCGGAACACGTCGCCGTAGTTGGTGACCAGCGAATCGACCCAACCGTTGACCCAGTCGGCGATGGAAAAGGTAAAGCTTTCGGGAAACATAAGAGACTCTCAATCAAGGGGTTGCGATCAAGCGTCCGACTGCCGTCGCCGGCAGTCGGAGAGGCTCAACCTACAAGGCCGCGTCGATTTTCTTGGCTGCGTCTTCGCTCACCCATGCGTGCCAGACTTCAGGATGTTCCTTCAAGAAGATCTTGGCCAGTTTTGGCGACTCGATCCGCTCTTTGGCCATGCGCCCGAGGTTCTGATTCAGCAGGTCGATCGGCAGGTTGACCTTTTCCAGCACCGCCACCAGTTCCGGGGCTTGCTCGTGGAACGTCTTGGACAGGCCGACCTTGATGGTCACGCTTTTATCCACGCCTGGTTTTTCTTCAAGCTTGACCAGGTCGACCTGGCCCATCAGCGGGGTTGGCGACCAGTAGTAGAACAGGATCGGCTCGCCACGCTTGTAGCTCGACAGCACCGCGGCATCCAGCGCCGGACCGGTGCCCGGACGGAAGTTGGTGTAGGTGCTTTCCAGGCCGTAGCTTTTCAACATTTCGCTGTTGTCGAGTTCACAGGTCCAGCCGGCCGGGCAGTTGTAGAAACGGCCCTTGGAGGGTTCTTCCTGGTCCTTGAACACGGCGGCGTATTTGCCCAGATCGGCGATTGCTTTCAAGTCCGGGGCCTTGGGCTCCAGCTTGCGCTTGGCGTCGCCTTCGATCACGTAGCGCGGCACGTACCAGCCTTCGATTGCGCCAACCACCGGAGCGCCGACACCGACAACCTTGCCGGCCTTCTCAGCCTTGTTCCAGACTTCGCTGCGGCCGACCCACTCTTCGGCGAACACTTGAATGTCGTTGCTGCTCAGGGCGTTTTCCATGGTGATGGAGTTGCCCGGCAGGCTGTCAGTCTTGCAGTCGTAGCCCTTCTCCAACACGATTTGCATCACGTCGGTCAGCAGCATGCCGCTTTCCCAGTTCAGGCCGGCAAACTTCACCGGTTTGCCCGACTCGCACCAACCGGCAGCCTGAGTGGCGCCGGCGCTGGCGAGCAGGCCCACGGAAAGCAATGTGGTCAGCAGGGTCTTGTTCGATTTCATTGTAGTGACGCTCCTAATCATGAATTGGCTTACGGCAGTCAAGAGGCATCCAGCCCTGTCCACGTCCAATCAGGCCTGCGCCGCAGCGCGACCAGCCCCACTTGTTTTTTGTTGTACAACGCTGTCCTGCTCAACCGGCAGAATCAGGTGATCGGGTACCGAGCCGTGCCATTTTTTCGCGCAGACGTAGTACAGGGCTGCGGGAAGCACCAGACCGATGATCCAGGAAATATCCACACCACCCAGGGCTTCCACTAGCGGACCGGTATAGAACTTGGTGGCGATGAACGGCAGCTGCACCAACACACCAAACACATAGACGCTGATACCGAGGGCGTTCCAGCGGCCGTAGCGACCGTTCGGATCGGCCAGCGCCGGCACGTCATAGCGTTCGCGCGTGATGCAGTAATAGTCCACCAGGTTGATCGCGCTCCATGGCGTAAAGAACGCCAGCAAGAACAAGATGAAGGACTTGAACGCACCGAGGAACGAGTGCTGACCGAGCAACGCCATCAGGGTCGCAGCACCGACGATGACCAGCACGAAGACCAGACGCTGCAAGCGCGTGACCTTCAGCTCACCACGGAAACCGCTGATGATGGTCGCAATGCACATGAAGCTGCCGTAGGAGTTCAGCGTGGAAATGGTGACCTTGCCGAACGCGATGCTGAAATACAGCAGCGCAGCGGTGGCACCGGTACCGCCCAAACCTACGATATAGGCCACTTCGTGGCCGGCGAATTGGCCGTTGGCCGATGCCGCAGCGAACACGCCGAGGACCATCGCTACCTGCGCACCGATGACCGAACCTGCGCCTGCGGCAAAAAAAGTTTTCACCGAGGAAATCTTGCTCGGCAGGTAGCGAGAGTAGTCGGCCACGTAAGGGCCGAAAGCGATCTGCCAGGACGCCGCGAGCGAAACCGCGAGCAAGAAACTGCTCCAGCTGAAATGGCGGATTTGCAACAGTGCGCCAACATCAACCTGGCTCATCAGACGGCTGAACAGGTAAACAAAGGCAATCACACCAATGACGCTGGCGACACGGCCGATCCAATGGATCACCCGATAACCGAGCACCGTGACCAGCACGATGACACTGGCGAAAATCAGGATGCCGACGCTGTCGCTGACGCCAAACAACTGGCCCAGCGCCTGGCCGGAAAGCACGGTTCCCGTGGCCGTGAAACCGAGGTACATCAAGCAGACCAGCAGGATCGGGATGGCCGCGCCATACACGCCGAACTGCACGCGGCTGGAGATCATCTGAGGCAGGCCAAGCTTGGGCCCTTGTGCGGCATGCAGCGCCATCACCCCACCGCCGATCAGTTGCCCGATCAGCAAACCGATCAACGACCAGAACACATCACCGCCCAGTACGACGGCCAGGGCGCCGGTCACAATGGCGGTGATTTGCAGGTTGGCACCCATCCACAGGGTGAACTGGCTCAACAGACGACCGTGTCTTTCCGCTTCCGGGATGTAGTCGATCGAACGTGTCTCGATCAACGGTTTACTGCCTGCACGATCGTTGTTAACAGCCATGATTCAACCTCTGTGGATTGTTATTCTGGGTTGGTGCAACCCCTGTAGGAGCCGGCTTGCTGCGGGCGGCGCTCCGACGATGGCGGTTTGCCTGACACATCGGGGTGCCTGAATTGCCAGCAAGCCGGCTCCTACGGGGTATTGGTTTATTTACCGGTAATCATCGGCAGGTTCAGCCCTTGTTCCTTGGCGCAGTCGATTGCGATCTGGTAACCCGCATCGGCGTGACGCATGACACCGGTCCCCGGGTCGTTGTGCAGGACGCGAGCGATACGCTCGGCCGCTTCGTCCGTACCGTCGCAGACAATCACCATGCCCGAGTGCTGGGAGAAGCCCATGCCGACGCCGCCGCCGTGGTGCAGGGAAACCCAGGTCGCGCCGCTCGCGGTGTTGAGCAGAGCGTTGAGCAGTGGCCAGTCGGACACAGCGTCGGAGCCATCCTGCATCGATTCGGTTTCGCGGTTCGGGCTGGCGACCGAACCGGAGTCCAGGTGGTCGCGACCGATCACGATAGGCGCGGACAACTCGCCGCTGCGGACCATTTCGTTGAACGCCAGGCCCAGCTTGGCGCGCAGGCCCAAGCCAACCCAGCAGATACGTGCCGGCAGACCCTGGAAGCTGATGCGCTCGCGGGCCATGTCCAGCCAGTTGTGCAGGTGGGCGTCGTCCGGGATCAGTTCTTTGACCTTGGCGTCGGTTTTGTAGATGTCTTCGGCGTTACCCGACAGCGCAGCCCAACGGAATGGACCGATGCCACGGCAGAACAGTGGACGGATGTAAGCCGGTACGAAACCCGGGAAGTCGAATGCGTTTTCAACGCCTTCTTCTTGCGCCATCTGACGGATGTTGTTGCCGTAGTCGAAAGTCGGGATGCCCATTTTCTGGAAATCCAGCATCGCTTTCACGTGCACGGCCATCGATTGCTTGGCGGCTTTGACCACGGCAGCAGGCTCGGTCTTGGCGCGAGCGCGGTACTCTTCCCAGGTCCAGCCGGCCGGCAGGTAACCATTGAGCGGGTCGTGGGCACTGGTCTGGTCGGTGACCATGTCCGGGCGCACGCCGCGCTTGACCAGTTCCGGCAGGATTTCTGCCGCGTTGCCCAGCAGCGCGATGGAAATCGCCTTGCCTTCCTTGGTGTATTTTTCGATGCGGGCTAACGCGTCGTCGAGGTCGGTGGCTTGCTCATCGACATAACGGCTGTTCAGACGGAAATCGATGCTGACCTGCTGGCATTCGATGTTCAGCGAGCACGCGCCGGCCAACGTTGCGGCCAGAGGCTGAGCGCCACCCATGCCGCCGAGGCCTGCGGTCAGGACCCAACGACCTTTCAGGTCATCGTTGTAATGTTGGCGACCGGCTTCGACGAAGGTTTCGTAAGTGCCTTGGACGATGCCCTGGCTGCCGATGTAGATCCAGCTGCCGGCGGTCATCTGGCCGTACATGGCCAGGCCTTTGGCGTCGAGTTCGTTGAAGTGTTCCCAGCTCGCCCAGTGTGGCACCAGGTTGGAGTTGGCAATCAGCACGCGCGGGGCATTGGTGTGGGTCTTGAACACGCCGACCGGCTTGCCGGATTGCACCAGCAGGGTCTCGTCGTCGTTCAGGTTGGTCAGGCTCTCGACGATCTTGTCGTAGCATTCCCAGTTACGTGCCGCACGACCGATACCACCGTAAACCACCAGTTCCTTGGGGTTCTCGGCAACTTCCGGGTCGAGGTTGTTCATCAGCATGCGCAGCGGCGCTTCGGTCAGCCAGCTCTTGGCGGTCAGCTTGTTACCGCGGGCAGCGCGGATTTCAACGTCACGATACTTTGTAGGTTTCTGGGTATTGTCAGTCACGAAAAAGACTCCTCAGCGATCAATCCAAACCAACCCTGGCGGTGGGTAAGCCAGCCTGTGCGCACTGTTGCGCCACAAGCGAATCAGTGGACGTTGCGAGGAGTCTCGGTCGACTCATACGCATACGTCTTTACTTGTACATACAAGCATATGCAATCAAGCGGCCAACTTGTTGGATGGGTGTTCAAGAAACGTTTTTGGAACGCTGGAAGGCCCTTGGATCAAGGGTTTAGACGAAGATGAAATTTTTGCAGGGGAATTTTGCGGAGGGGAGGCAGCTGTTACTTGAGCGAGGTTTTGCGCCAGGCTGGGGCGTTCGGTAACAAAGTGGTGCGCGATGGGGAACACGGGTAGAAGGCTGCTTTTGTGGCGAGGGGATTTATGCCCTCGCCACATTAGATTTCTTCAGCAGTTAATCAGCGTGCGGTCAGCTCGATCACACAGCATTGGCCACTGACGGAAACTTCCAGCAGGCCGGTGTTACCGTCGAGTTGCAGGCAATCATGGCGACCGAGTTGTGAGGCGCTGTTACCGACCTTCACTTCAAGCTCGTCGGTGACACTAAATACGAGCACGGTGCCTGCCGAGCTGAAAAACCGCTGTTCGCCGTCCAGCCACTGCAACCGCGCGTCGTAACGCTGCGGCGCATAAATCAGGTTGAAGTCGCGAATCGGCCCACCGAGCAATGTGCACGCAACCTGGCTCTCACCGCTGAAAGCAAACGGCTCCAACGGTAACAACGGATGGGTGTCCTGGCCGTCAACGCGCAAGGTCATGCCGTCACCTTGCAGCACGGTAATCACGCGCTCGTAACCGGCGAACATTGAAAAGCCGCCAGACTCGCCGATATCGGCAATCGACAGGCGCCAGCCGAAACCCTCAAGGCCGGCACCTCCATCACGGGTAATTTCTTCAGTGCTGCCGCCGCCGTTTTTCCACGGCATGCGCGGGTAATCTTTGGCGCGTAAAACCTTCGTTTGATTCATTTATGAAACCGACCTTCCAGACGATGACGGGAACCAGGGTGGATCAAACGGGCGGCGGTCACCGGCTGACGGCCGGACCAGGTGCGGCGACGAATCAGCAGGCACGGCTCGCCCTTTTCAATCTGCAGCAATTTGCATTCGGAGGCCTCGGCCAGAATCGCCTCGACCACGTGCTCGCCTTCGGTCAGCGGCGCGACCTGGTTCAGATAGGCGTATGGCGTTTGCAGGGTGAAGTCCTGCTTGAGGTAGTCCGGCGCCACCAGCGCGTTGACAAAACGGTCTTCGATTTGCACCGGAATATCGTTTTCGAAATGCACGATCAGCGAATGGAAAACCCTCTGGCCCTCGCGCATGTCCAGCGCCAAAGCGCGCTCGGAACCGGCGGCCTCTTCTTCGAGGGTGATCACCTTGCAGGTATGGCGATGGCCACGGGAGGCGATTTCGTCGGCGATGTTGTGCACTTCAAACAGCGCGGACTGGCTCTTCGGCTCGGCGACAAAAGTACCGACGCCTTGCATGCGCACCAGCAGACCGTCGGCGGTCATCTCGCGCAGGGCGCGGTTGATGGTCATGCGGCTGAAACCGAGCTGGCTGACCAGCTCGCTTTCCGACGGAACGCGGTAGTGCGGCGGCCAGTTTCCACTGTCGATTTGCTGGGTAATCATCTGTTTGACGCGGGCGTACAAGGGCGCCGGACTGTCGCCCATGTTCGCGGCCAACGGTGACACTGCAGGCGGAGTCGGCACGGTTAATCCTTGTTCGTTGAAGAGAGGTTGCTAGCTTGCCGGAGTTTACCGAGCAGGCAAACGTCTGTATATGTATATACAAATAACACACGATGGGGTGCTGAACCATGTCCGCCTTCTTTGCCGAACGCGCGCTGCTGCCTAGTGGATGGGCCAACAATGTACGTCTTGAGGTCAGCGCCGAGGGCGTGTTGACCCATATCCAGGCCGATTCCAATGCAGATGGCGCCGAACGGCTAAGCGGTCCGCTGCTGCCGGGGATGCCGAATCTGCACTCCCACGCCTTCCAGCGGGCCATGGCCGGACTGGCGGAAGTGGCGGGTAATCCGAATGACAGTTTCTGGACCTGGCGCGACTTGATGTATCGCCTCGTCGGAAAAATCAGCCCTGACCAACTCGGCGTCATTGCTCGTCAGCTGTACATCGAAATGCTCAAGGCCGGTTACACCTCGGTCGCGGAATTTCATTATGTGCATCACGACACCAATGGCCAGCCTTACGCTGATCCTGCCGAACTGGCGCTGCGCATCAGCCAGGCCGCCCGTTCCGCCGGTATCGGCCTGACGTTGCTTCCGGTGCTTTACAGCCATTCCGGTTTCGGCGGCCAGGCGCCGAATGATGGTCAGCGCCGCTTCATCAACAGCACCGAAAACTACCTCACGCTTCAGTCGCGTTTGCAGCCGATCCTGGCGCAGCAACCGGCGCAATCGCTGGGCCTGTGTTTCCACTCGTTGCGCGCGGTCACACCGCAGCAGATCAGCGAAGTGCTGGCGGCCAGCGACAAGCAATGCCCGGTGCACATTCATATCGCCGAACAGCAGAAGGAAGTCGATGACTGCCTGAGCTGGAGTGGCCGTCGCCCGCTGCAATGGCTGTACGAAAACACCGAGGTCGATCAGCGCTGGTGCCTGGTCCACGCGACCCACGCCAACCCGGAAGAAGTCACGCTGATGGCCAAGAGTCGCGCCATCGCCGGTCTGTGCCTGACCACCGAAGCCAACCTCGGCGACGGAATTTTCCCGGCAGTGGATTTCCTCGCGCAGGGTGGACGCATGGGTATCGGGTCCGACAGCCATGTGTCATTGAGCGTGGTGGAAGAACTGCGTTGGCTGGAATACGGCCAGCGTCTGCGCGATCAGCGGCGTAATCGGCTGTATGGCGCGGATCAGCCGATGGTCGGCCGCACGCTGTATGACGCCGCGCTGGATGGCGGCGCTCAGGCGCTGGGGCAGCCGATCGGTGCATTGGAAGTTGGCAAACGCGCGGATTGGCTGGTACTGGACGGCAACGATCCATACCTGGCAACGGCCAGTGGCGACGGGATTCTCAATCGTTGGTTGTTTGCCGGTGGCGATCGCCAGGTGCGCGATGTGCTGGTCAATGGCCAGTGGGTTGTGCGTGACGGGCGTCATGCCGCAGAAGAAGAAAGTAACCGCGCGTTCACCCAAGTCCTGCGCGACCTCCTGGGCTGACACCGGAAACAACTGTGGGAGCGGGCTTGCTCGCGAAGGCGTCGTGTCAGTCAACATCAATGTTGAATGCACAACCGCCTTCGCGAGCAAGCCCGCTCCCACATTGGATCTTCGCTAACCGTCAGTTCGAGGTCTTGGCCATCTGCGTATCCGACGCGCGCCAGATCAGCCGCGTGGTGTCGTAGCCCTGCTGACGCGCCTTGCTCAGCAGTTCTTCACGCACGACACCGTTGACCGTCGGCGTCCGCGACAGCAGCCACAGGTACTTGCGGCTCGGGTCACCGACGATGGCGGTCTTGTAATCGTCGCTGACGTACAGCACCCAGTATTCCCCCTTCGCCACACCTGGCAGCAAGCGCGAGAACCAGGTATCGAACTCGACCCACAACTTGTCGGTCTTGCCCGGCACTTGTGGATAAGCCGTGCCCTTGGCCTCTTCCCATTGCCAGTCCGCCGTCAGGCAGCGGTTCAGCACCTGCACGTTGCCGTCAGGATTGAGCGTGTAATGGGCTTCGGATTGTGCGCAGTTGCGTTGGAAATACATCGGCAGGCGGGCCAACTCGTACCAGGTGCCCTGGTATTTCTTGAGATTGACGCTGTTGACGGTTTTCGGCGCCAACGGATCTGTGCCAGAAGTGGCGCAGCCGGCCAATACCAGGCCGGCAAAAAGGAGTATCAATAACCGCTTCATTGTTTTTCTCCCGTGGGCTTATTGCCCCGGATTACTTCAGGCCTTGGCCGGAAAACATCAGTACTTTGTCACCGGCGTACTGCACGCTGATAAAGCTGTTCTTGTCACCCCAGGTGCAACTGGACATGCCGAGCGCGCCCGAGCAATCAGTGGCTTTACCCAACAAGGCTTCAACCTCAGCCTTGGGCATGCCGGCCGACAGTTTCGAATAGTTTTCCTGATTGACCTTGCTGCATGCGGCCAACAACACGCAGAACGAGAGCAGGGCGATAGAACGCAGCGACATGGTGTAGCTCCTGGGGCGAAGGGGGAATGGCATGGCTGCCAAGCAGAAGCTTAGAAGAGAAAACCCCTATCTGGTTCCCCGACTGCCCGGCTATTTATCAGGCCGCTCGTCTGCCTTTTTTCGAAAAATCAGCGACTTTCCTGCGCCGCTGAGTATTTCATCGGTTTTCGTAAAAACACGCCTAATCTTTGGCGCTGGCCAGTCGACATAGAAGCAGCGCAAAGCCCTCGACTGTGGCACATTGACGCCCCCTCGCTGACCAGCCCCTCCGCGGTAGTGTATTTAATGACCAGAAACATGAAATTCAGCCACAAGATCCTGCTGGCAGCCGCCCTCGTGGTCGCTGTTGCGTTCGCCTGCTTTATCCTGTTCAACGACTACCGTCAGCGCCAGACGTTGCGCAGCAGTACCGAATCCTCGATGCAGGAACTCGGCAGCCTGACCACCAGCAACATTCAGACCTGGCTGGAAAGCCGCATCCAGTTGCTGCAATCGTTGTCCCAGCAGATCGCCGTGGACGGCAGCACACCCGCCAGCCTCAAGCGCGCCATCGACTTGCCGGCCTACACCGGCAACTTCCAGCTCAGTTACTTCGGTGGCACCGACGGCGTGATGTTCTCGGTCCCGGCGGGCAATCGCGCGGCAGACTACGATCCTCGCGCCCGTGGCTGGTACAAGGCGGCCAACAGCGCGCAACAGACCATCGTCACCGAACCGTACATCGCCGCCTCGTCCGGCAAACTGGTGATCACCGTGGCCACGCCGGTGCAGCATCAGAGCCAGATGATCGGCGTCGCCGGTGCGGACATCGACCTGTCGAGCGTCAGCGCAATCATCAACTCGCTGAACTTCGGCGGTCACGGCCACGCGTTCATCGTCAGCGCCGACGGCAAGATCCTGATCCACCCGGACAGCAAACTGGTGCTCAAGAGCCTCGCCGAGGCCTACCCGAACGGCGCACCGAAAGTCAGCCCGGGCATGAAAGAAGTCGAGCTCGACGGCAAGACCCAGTTCATCTCCTTTACCCACGTCAACGGTGTGCCTTCGGCCGACTGGTACGTGGCACTGGTGCTGGACCAGGACACCGCGTTCTCGATGCTCAGCGAATTCCGCACCTCGGCGATCATCGCCATGGTCATCGCCGTGGTCATCATCATCGCGCTGCTGGGCATGTTGATCAGCTTCCTGATGCAGCCGCTGCTGACCATGGGCCGCGCCATGCATGACATCGCCGAAGGCGAAGGTGACCTGACCAAACGCCTGACCATCCACGGCCACGATGAATTCGGTGCCTTGGGCACCTCGTTCAACCGCTTCGTCGAGCGTATTCACACCTCGATTCGCGAAGTGTCCTCGGCCACCGGCCAGGTCAACGAAGTGGCGCTGCGTGTAGTGGCGGCCTCGAACTCGTCGATGTTCAATTCAGATCAACAAGCCTCGCGCACCAGCAGCGTGGCTGCGGCGATCAACGAACTGGGCGCCGCCGCCCAGGAAATCGCCCAGAACGCCGCCCTCGCCTCCCAGCATTCGAGCGACGCCCGCGCGTTGGCCGAAGACGGTCAGCAAGTGGTGGATAAAACCATCGCGGCGATGCAGCAGCTCTCGGCGAAGATCAGCGATTCGTGCGGCAACATCGAAACGCTCAACAGCAACACCGTGAACATCGGGCAGATTCTGGAAGTGATCACCAGCATCTCGCAGCAGACCAATTTGCTGGCATTGAACGCGGCCATCGAAGCGGCCCGTGCCGGTGAAGCCGGCCGTGGTTTTGCCGTGGTCGCGGACGAGGTGCGCAACCTCGCCCACCGGACTCAGGATTCGGCGCAGCAAGTGCAGAAGATGATCGAGGAACTGCAAGTCGGCGCCCGGGAAGCGGTGAGCACCATGACCGACAGCCAGCGCCAGAGCGAAAGCAGCGTCGGCATCGCCAACCAGGCCGGTGAGCGTCTGGGCAGCGTGACCCAGCGTATTGGTGAGATCGACGGGATGAACCAGTCCGTGGCGACCGCGACTGAAGAGCAAACGGCGGTGGTGGAGTCGATCAACGTCGACATCACCGAGATCAACACGTTGAACCAGGAAGGCGTGGAGAACTTGCAGTCGACGTTGCGTGCGTGTGCGGATCTTGAGCAGCAGGCGGCGCGGCTTAAACAGTTGGTGGGTAGCTTCCGGATCTAAGCTGCTTTCACTGGCCTCATCGCGGGCAAGCCCGTTCCCACAGGGATCTTCGGTGGACACAAATCTTGTGTACGACTGAGATCACTGTGGGAGCGGGCTTGCCCGCGAAGGGG
The DNA here is from genome assembly GCF_900095275.1 of Pseudomonas sp. UMAB-40. Taxonomy (NCBI): domain Bacteria; kingdom Pseudomonadati; phylum Pseudomonadota; class Gammaproteobacteria; order Pseudomonadales; family Pseudomonadaceae; genus Pseudomonas; species Pseudomonas sp. UMAB-40. The sequence goes on along the minus strand of NZ_LT607551.1, from coordinate 209,407 downwards.
CAATCAGCAGCAACCTAGAACTAGAACCTTGAACCAGGCCCAGAAAGAAACGCCAACTCCTCAGCCGTAGACGCCCGCCCCAACACCGCATTTCTGTGCGGAAACCGCCCAAACCGCGCAATCACCCGCTGGTGCTTCTCGGCATAGTTCAGATAGTCGGTAAACAGTTTCCGATCGGCCTCCGGCTGCTGTGCAACCAGATCGATATAGCGCGAAACCGCCTCGTTCTGCACCGCCAGGTGCTCGCAATGCTCAAACACCAGGTAGATAAACACCCGCTGAATCGGCCGCAACTGCCGATCGAAATCCGCCGCAATACCTTGCGCCACCAGTGCCTGAGCCCTGAGATCACCTGAAAAGGATTTGGGAGTGTCGCGAAAGATCATTCGCGGGAGTTGATCGAGCAGCAGCACCAGGGCCAGCCAACCTTCGGGGCGTTGCGCCCAGTCAGTCAATCCGCCGGCCAGTGCCTGCTCGACCCAGTCCCCGAAACGCGCCTGCGCTTCGAGGTCCTGGCTGTCGCGCTTGCCGAACCATAACTTGCCCTTGTCAGCCGCTATGTCTTGGGGGGATTCGAGGGTTCCGAACCACCATTCGAGCAACGGCTGCCAGGGCGCGGTCATGGTTTATTCCTTGTGGTAAGCCGTGACGCGTTCGACTTCTTCTTTTGAACCAAGGAACACCGCGACACGCTGGTGCAAGCCGTCAGGCTTGATGTCGAGGATGCGCTGATGGCCATCGGTGGAAGCGCCGCCAGCCTGCTCAACCAGAAACGACATCGGGTTGGCTTCGTACATCAGACGCAGTTTGCCCGGCTTCGACGGTTCGCGGCTGTCGCGTGGGTACATGAACAGACCGCCACGGGTCAGGATACGGTGTACGTCGGCAACCATCGCGGCGACCCAGCGCATGTTGTAGTTCTTTTTCAGCGGGCCTTCATCGCCCGCCAGCAATTCGCCGACGTAACGTTGGACCGGCGCTTCCCAGTGACGCTGGTTGGACGAGTTGATCGCGAATTCCTGCGTGGACTCCGGGATCGTGATGTCTTCATGGGTCAGCACGAAGCTGCCCATTTCGCGGTCCAGGGTAAAGCCCTTTACGCCATTGCCCAGGGTCAGCACCAGCATGGTCTGTGGACCGTAAATCGCATAACCGGCGGCAACCTGCTGAGTGCCTGGCTGCAGGAAGGCCTTTTCGTTCAAAGGCTCGTTCTGGGTCAGGTATTCGTTCGGGCAACGCAGCACCGAGAAGATCGTACCGACCGGCGCGTTGATGTCGATGTTCGACGAACCGTCCAGTGGGTCGAATACCAGCAGGTACGCGCCTTTCGGGTATTTGCCCGGGATCTGGTAGGCATTGTCCATTTCTTCGGACGCCATGCCGGCCAGGTGACCGCCCCATTCGTTGGCTTCGAGCAGGATGTCGTTGGACATCACATCAAGCTTCTTCTGCACTTCGCCTTGGACGTTTTCAGTGCCCATGCTGCCCAGAACGCCGCCGAGGGCGCCCTTGGACACGGCGTGGCTGATTTCCTTGCAAGCACGCGCCACCACTTCGATCAGGAAACGCAGATCGGCAGGGGTGTTGTTGCTACGGGTCTGCTCAATCAAATAGCGACTCAGGGTAACGCGGGACATGGAAGGCTCCGGTGGAATTGGGGGCTAAAAACCCGCGCAGTTTAACGCGAGTCGAGGCGCATTTCCTCCTATCAGACGTGATACGCCCAATAGAGTTCATGCGCCGGGTTGAGCGTAGTTCTAAACCGGCCGGATGTGGGCCGGGCATAAGTGGCAGTTTTGAGATTTTCTTCGCTTGATAGTCAGCCTTCGCGAGCAAGCCCGCTCCCACAGGTGACCGAGTCTCATCAGAAATACTCGGTCGAATGTGGGAGCGGGCTTGCTCGCGAATGGCGCGCAGCGCCAGCCATTCTCAGGGTTTTATGGGGGGCTTGCGCAGCAAACTGAACGCCATCGCCGCCAGAAACAGCACACTCAGCAACAACACCCCCCACAACCCGAACTTCTTCCAGTTCGTGTCCGTCGTCGCGGCCGTTTTCACCGTGGAAGTGTTGCTCACCACCGCCGCACCTTCCACCGACGCCTTGCCAAGCGCCGCCCACTTCTGCGCGCTGTAATCCGGGATCAGCGTCGACAACGGCAGGTTCGCCGCCTTCACCGTCGCACTCCCCAGCGCCAGCGTAAAAGGCCCGGCCCCGCGCGCCAGGAACACCAATTGCGTCGAGCGCACAGCAAACTTCACCGTCGGCGCTTCAGCGCCCAGGCCACCGCCGCGCTCATCCACGACAAGTTTCAACTGCTGCACGGTCTGCCCCGACAGCTGCAATTCGTTCTGCACCACGTCCTGGCCACTCTGGGTCAGGCGATAGAGCAAACCGCTGCTGAGCGGCTGCCACGGCAGGCTGCTTTCGCGACGACCGGACAACGTCACCGGCGCCAGGCTATTGGGCTGACTCAGCTCAACCTGCACCCGCTCGACATTCAGCCCCATCGGCAATTGCCACGTGTATTCACCCGCCTTCACGCTGCTGCCCGTCAGCGGCTGCGACCAGACCAACGGCAGCGGCAGACTGCGGGGGTTCGCGCTTTGCAGCTGCGCAGAGGTCAGCGCCGGCGCCGATTGCGGTGAATTCCACAGCAAGCGCAGATAACGCGCCGATTGCCCCGGCAAGCCGACTTCATGCTGCTCGACCCGCTCATCGGCAAACGTCAGCCGCGCCACCTGCCCTTCGCCCCACGACTGCCAATGCTGCAAGTCGTCGCTGGCCTCGATGGTGAAACGCTGAAAGCCATCGCGCTCGCTGGTCCAGTCGAGGATCAACTGCTGCAACGGCGCCTTGATGGCGCTGGCATCGAGCAACCAGCCGCGGAGTAATTCTTCGCCCGCCTCCAACTGAGTGGACGGCTGCACCTCGACCAAGGTGCCGTTGGCGCTGGATTGCACGCGGATACCCGGCGCCCGCTCCGTGGCGTCCGCCGAGGTGTACAGCGGGAACCATTTCACGTCGGTCAGCGTGCGATTTTCCCGGGTTGACGCCGCCTCGCGCGCCAAGGCGTAGGCCTGGGCCTCGCCGGCAGCGTTGAACACACGGACATCGCTGAGGTCCGTTTGCCGGGCATTCAGTTGCACACTCAAGGGTAAATCGAGGCGATACCAAGGTCCCTCGCCGCTCACCGACAACGGCACCTGCGTGGCGAAGTCCGCCGGTTTTTCCTGAGCGCTGGCGGACAGCGCCACGCCCAGCGCAACCGCGCCCAACCAGCCCAGATTCAACTTCTGACTCAAGACGACACTCCTTCGGTTTCAGGGGCCGGCCTTTCAGCATCCGGCGCAGCCTCGGCACGTTTTGGTGGCAGCGGCGCGAAATAGCCCACCACCAGCAGCAACACGCCGACGCCGATAAACGACACGATCCGCGCAAGGCCGCCGCGGTTACTCAATTCGACAAAGAACAGTTTGGCCACCACCACGCCGATCAGCGCGGCGCCGATCAGCCACACCTCGCGACGGTGACGCAGATGGCCGCCGATCATCAGACTCAGCGCCATCAAGGTCCAGACGATGGACAGGCCAGCCTGCACGAGCATGGATTCAAGCAACGCATCCAGCTCGAACGGCACGCCGCCCCAATGGTGAGCGGTGCGCATCACCAGCGCGGTGAAGAAGACGAACAGCGAGACTCCGGCGATCAATTGCGTGGCATGGGCGACGTAGTCCTTGCGGATCGACAGTTGCGTCACGGCGCTGCGGGACCAGACGTAGACACCGAACAGCGCAAACAGCAGCCCCAGCTCCAGCGGATTGACCAGCGGCACATAGGGCAAAGGCTCAGCCGTGCCGTCGCTGACGCTATTCGCCAGCCAGAACCATCCGAGCATCAGCACCGCCAACGGTGCCGCCGCGAAGAAACGGTATTCGCGTGGATAAGCCGAAACGGGCCACGGCCAGTTGCGCGGCGCCGCCATCAGCACCAGGTACAGACTCGGCAGAATCGCCCAACCCAGCCAGCGCCAGGCGTTGTACTGCTCGGACAACAACAGCAAACCGTAACGCAGCTCCAGCGCCAGCACACCGATCAACAGCCAGCAGCCGAGCACATGGGCGGTGCTCAGGGCACGCGCCGGCAACATCGGCGCCAGGCGTCGCAGGGAGATGAAATGCACGACGAACACCGCTGCCCAGACCAGCCAACCGAAATCGGCGGCCGGGTGATAACGCGAGTGCCATGCGGCGAGCAGGACCAGACCGGCAGCGGGAATCAGCAAGGTGCAAAGCAGGCCGAGCAACGGCCATTTCAGGCGCAACGCCAACACTGTCCACAGCGCCACGCTCACTGCGGCAACCGCCAGCAGCAAGGTCGCTTGCAGATTCAACGGTGCAAAACGCAGCATTTCACTGATCCACGCCAGCGCCCACCATCCCGCGCCCCACACCAGCAGCACTTCGGACAAACGCTGCAAGCTCAGCACATCAAATGCCGAGGCATGGTTGCCGAGTTGCAAGCGCCAGGCCCCGACCATCGCGGCCAGGCCTAACACCAGCGGCGTCCAGAAGCCGCTGTGGGCCAGTGGCTTCAACCCTTCGCTGGCCAGTGGTCCGAGCAGGTCCGGCCCGGCGAACAGGAACGCTGCGCCGCCAATCACCTGCAACAACAGGCCGAAGACAAAACTCACGCGCTGCTTCAGATACAGACTCAACCAAATGATGAACAAGCCACTGGCCGCCCACACCGCACTCGCAGTCTGCCACGGCAGCACGAACAGCACCGCCAGATTGATCAGCACCAGACCGGCGAGCAACACCACCGACAAGCCGCGCAACAATCGAACATCGCTGCGCACCATCTCGTCACGCGCGGCGAGCAACATGCCGGCAATTAGCGCCAAGCCGATCAGGGAGGCGCTGAGCAAGCCGCTCCAACCCGCGCTGAACACCGCGCCGGACTCACCACTCGAACCTTGCAACCGCAACAGGAACAACGCACCGCCAAGCAATTGCACAGCGAACGCGGTGAACAGGAACGTGCGTGATTGCAGACGCAGACCGACAAACAACGTCGCCAACCCCGCCAGCGCCCAACTGATTGCGGTGCCGTGGGTCAGGAAGAACAACGGCGCCAGCAGATAGAGGAAGGTCAGGCCCAGGCAGGCCAATACCGGCAGCCCTTTGCGCTCCCATTCCGATGTCTGTTCGGGCAAGGCTTTGCGCAATTGATAGAAGCTGAACAACAACGCCACGCCGAGCATCAACGCGCCCAGCGGAGCGCCGTCGAGCAAACTGCCGTCGCCGATGCGCAATTCGCTGACAAACGCGATGGCCGAGCCCAGTTGCAGCAGCAAGGCAAACGCACGAGCCAGCGGTCGTTGCTGACGCAGGCCGAGCCAGAAAATCCCCGCGCCCTCGACGGCCCAGGCGGCGGCCGTCCAGCGAGCGTCGAGCCCCAGCGGAATCGCGAGGCTGGCGAAGATCACGCCCAGCGCCAGGCAGGTTTCGGCGAGCAGCAATGCACGACCGCCCATCAGCAACCGGGCCAGTCCCATGTAGATCATGCCCAACGCCAAGGCACTGAACGCAGCGGCGAACTCCAGATGCTGAACCAGTGCGAACTGCAATCCGAAGCCCACCAGCGGCGGTCCGAACAGCATCGTGCCGTCGACGTAATCACCCTTGCGCGCCGACCAGCGCAGCAACGCCTCGCGGCTGTCGTCCTCGGGGGCGTCGCTCATTTCCAGGAGCTTGCGCCGGGCAAACAGCAGGCCGATGGCCAGGTACATCAGGAAGAACAGCATCAGGAACGGCTCGGTGCTCCACAGCAATTCCGGCGTGTAGGAGCGCAAGCCCCAGGCGAAACCGATGCCGAAGGTGCCGACGAAACCGATCAGGTTCAGCAGTCGCCAGGCCTTGAACCAGGCGATGGCGAGGATGCCGGCGTTGAGCAAGGCGAAGTAGCTGAACAGCGCGACGTGGTTGCCGGCACCGGTGGAGGTCAGGATCGGCGCCGCGAAGCCACCGAGTGCAGCGGCAGCGGCCAGGCCCAACGCATCCTGGGTAATGGCGAGAATCGCCGAGAACACCGTGACCGCGACCAGCAGGCCCAGCGCGGCGGCTGGATCGAGCAACGGGTGCAGGCGCATTGCGGCAAACACCGTCAGGTACAACACGGCGATCCCGGTGCCTTGCAGCATCAGCGCGTAGTTGCTGTTGCGTGTCCTGAGCCACCAACCCAGACCGAGCAAACCCAACGCAGCCGCCGCGACCCCGGCGTACCGCAGTTCGATCGGCACCACCATGCCTTCAGTGGCATAACGCAGCAAGAACGCCAGACCGAGGAACAACAACACCACGCCGACCCGCAGGACGGTGTTGCCGCCGAACAGCCAGTTGCGTGCACCACTGATGGCGCGCTCGATAAAATTCGGGCCGCGAGGGACGGCGGGTTGTTGCGGTTCGCGAGTGACCGGCTCAGGTTTCCAGGCATCGTCGGGCAGCGGACGGCTGGTTTGCGCTGCCGTTGCGGCCATCGGCTCGAGTTCGGGCGGGAGGTCCCAGATCAGCTCCGGGGTTTCGACAGGAATGTCATCGAGGGTGAAGTCAGGCGACGGGGCGGCTTCGCTGGCAACCGGCTCGCTGGTTTCAGGCGTTGTGACGCCAGGCACCTCCAGCAATGCCAGGCGTTGCTGCACGCCATTCAGCGCAACCTGAGCCTGCTCCAGCAGACGACGCTGCTCGGCCGCTTGTGAATCCAGGCGGCCGATACGAATGGCTTGGCCAATACCCAACCCGAGCAACGCACCCAACAGCGCATCGCTGAATGACTCGTCGAGTATCCAGCCCAGCACCAGCCCAATCAGCATGAACATCCATTGCATGGTCGATATCCCTAAGCGGCCCCGCTGCGGGGCGAATCCGGGTAAAGCAGCCTCTGGCTGAGTCTAGTGTGAAACCACACAAACCTGTGGGAGCGAGCCTGCTCGCGAAGGGGCCATGACATTCAGCATCGAGGTTGAATGTCAGACCGCTTTCGCGAGCAGGCTCGCTCCCACATTGGATTGCCAGTGCCTGCTGCCCGGTGAAACTGGGGCTTAGTATATCGATCAGGCCCAACAACCGTCGGGCCTTGCTCGCAATTATTGCTAAAAGTTACTCCAATGCCTTCCAGATATCCGTGGCGTACTCGCGAATGGTCCGGTCGGACGAGAACCAGCCCATCCGGGAAGTGTTCAACACCGCCGAACGCCACCAGGCTTGCGAATCGTGCCAATGGGCTTCCACGCGCATCTGCGCGTCCCAATAGGAATCGAAATCGGCGCAGACCAGGAAGCGGTCGTAGTCGATCAGTGAGTCGATCAAGCCTGCGTAACGGGACGGATCATCCGGCGAGAACACCCCGCCGCGAATCGCTTGCAGCACGTCGTTAAGTCGATGGGACGCGGCAATGTCCGGCGTGGCATTGAACTCATGGTTCTGCTTGCGCGCTTCAACCTGCTGAGCACTGAGGCCGAAGATGAACATGTGCTCGGGGCCGATGAACTCGCACATTTCGACGTTGGCGCCATCGAGGGTGCCGATGGTCAGCGCACCGTTGAGGCCGAACTTCATGTTGCTGGTGCCCGAGGCTTCAAAGCCCGCGGTGGAAATCTGCTCCGACAAATCCGCCGCCGGAATGATGCTTTCCGCCAGGCTGACGTTGTAGTTGGGCAGGAACACCACTTTGAGCAAACCGCGCACCGTCGGGTCGTTGTTCACCACCCGGGCGATGTCGTTGGTCAACTTGATGATCAACTTGGCCTGGTGATAACTGGCCGCCGCCTTGCCGGCGAAGATTTTCACCCGCGGCACCCAATCGATTTCCGGCTCGGCGCGAATCGCCTGGTACAGCGCCACGGTGTGCATCAGGTTGAGCAACTGGCGTTTGTATTCGTGGATCCGTTTGACCTGCACATCGAACATCGCCGCCGGGTTGACTGCGATCCCCAGTCGTTCATGAATCAGGTACGCCAAGGCCTTCTTGCTGTGCAGCCGCTGCTCGGCGAAGGCTTTGCGGAATGCAGCTTTCTCGGCAAACGGCTCCAGTTCCTTCAGGCGTGCTTCAGCGTTGTCCAACAGGTCCGGGCCGAGGGCATCGACCATCATCGACGTCAGCTCGGGGTTGGCCTGGTAAAGCCAGCGGCGGAAGGTGATGCCGTTGGTCTTGTTGTTGATCCGCTCCGGATAGAGCTTGTGCAGTTCGGAGAACACGGTTTTGCGCATCAGTTGCGTGTGCAGTGCGGACACACCGTTGACGCTGTGGGAACCGAGGAATGCGAGGTTGCCCATGCGCACCCGACGGCCGTTGTCCTCTTCGATCAGCGACACCGCGCGCAATACGTCGAAGTCGTGAATGCCTTTGGCGCGCAGCGAGTCGATGTGCTGGGCGTTGATCTGATAAATGATCTGCATGTGCCGCGGCAGCATCCGCTCCATCAGACCGACCGGCCAGGTTTCCAGGGCTTCCGGCAACAGCGTGTGGTTGGTGTACGAGAGCGTGTCGACGGTGACTTGCCACGCGGCATCCCATGCCACGTCGTAGACGTCGACGAGCTGACGCATCAGTTCGGCCACCGCAATCGAGGGGTGCGTGTCGTTGAGCTGGATCGCCGCGTGGTCGCCCAGGGTCAGGACCGAAGTGTGCATGTTGCGATGGCGGCGCAGCAAATCCTGCAAGGACGCGGCGACAAAGAAGTATTCCTGGCGCAGGCGCAGTTCCTGGCCGGCTTCGGTGCTGTCCGCCGGGTAGAGCACGCGGGAGATACTTTCCGCCCGGGCGACTTCGGCCACGGCGCCCAAGTGATCACCGGCGTTAAAGCGCTCCAGGTGCAAATCTTCCATGGCCCGGGCACGCCACAGGCGCAGCGTATTGACGCTTGCCCCGCGCCAGCCGACCACCGGCGTGTCGTAAGCAATGGCCCGCACGGTTTCCACCGGGGACCAGACTTGCTTGGACTTGCCGTTTTCATCGGTGACGGTTTCGACACTGCCGCCGAAGCCGATCGGGTAAACGACTTCAGGCCGTTCAAATTCCCACGGGTTGCCGAAATCCAGCCAGTGTTCGGTCTGTTCCTGCTGCCAGCCGTCGACGATGGCCTGGCGGAACAAACCGTGTTCATAACGAATGCCGTAGCCGTGGCCAGCGATGCCGAGGGTCGACATGCTTTCCATGAAGCACGCCGCCAGACGACCGAGGCCGCCGTTGCCCAGCGCCGCGTCGGGCTCCAGCAGGCGGATGCGCTCCAGGTCGACGCCGAGTTCGGTCAGCGCTTCGCGGGCGACGTCGAGCAGTCCAAGATTGCTCAGGCTGTCGTAGAGCAGCCGGCCGATGAGAAATTCCAGGGAGAGGTAGTAAACCCGTTTCTGACCTTTGCGGTAAATCTGCCGGGTGTGATCCATCCAGTGCTCGACCATGTGATCGCGCGCGGCCAACGCAATGGCTTCAAACCAGTCATGGTCGAAGGCGTGATCCGGGTCTTTACCCACCGCGTAGGTGAGCTTGGTCAAGACGGCATCGCGAAATGCGGCCACCTCTGCTTCGCGAACAAGTGGTTCTTGAGTCATCGATAGGACCTCGAGCGAGCGTGGAGTTGTTGAGCCTAGACGGTCTGACAGGCCGTGGGGGCTCTGGTTCGGCAGTTTTTCCTGATAGTGCGAGATAGGCCGGCATTACATTGTCATGTACCTGAATCAATGCAGGGGCCGTGCCGGATTAACGGTGTTATTTGGGCGAAGGAGAAAAAATCTGGCGAAAGGTTGTTCAAAAATCCACCAGTCCCGGTATGATCGCGCGCCCTGATGCACACGCTGGTAACAACCGATGATGAAGTCCAACCTGATCGCCGCCGCGGAGATCGATCGCCTCGATACCTGGGCCAAATATTCTGCGCCGATGTGCGGCTCGTGTGTATCCAGCTGCTGCACGCTGCCGGTCGAGGTCAAGATCAAGGACTTGATCCGCATCGGCATCGTCGACGAGTTCGAGCGCGGCGAGCCGCCGAAGAACATCGCCAAGCGCTTGCAGAAGGAAGGGATCGTCGAGCGTTACAACCAGAAGTCCGAGATCTTCACCCTCCAGCGCATGAGCAACAACGATTGCCTGTACCTGGATCGTAAGAGCCGTCTGTGCACTATTTATGAAAAGCGCCCGGACACTTGCCGCAATCACCCGAAAATCGGGCCACGGCCGGGGTATTGCGCTTACAAGCCCAAAGAAGTGGCACGTGAGAGCAGCGAGAGCCGTCGTACCCTCGAAAAATTCTGATCCGCAATCTCGCTGGCTGACAGGACGCCATCGCGGGCAAGCCCGCTCCCACAGTTTATTGTGGGTGACACCAGATTCGAGCACGACTCGGACACTGTGGGAGCGGGCTTGCCCGCGATGGCGCCGGCCCAGACAACATCAAACCCCAGACAAACAAAAACGCCCCCGACCTTGCGGTCGGGGGCGTTTTTTTAGCAGCTAACTAAGTCGAGACTCAGTTACCGGCTTTCTTGGCAGCGCGGGTACGCTCGCTTTCGCCCAGGATCTTCTTACGAAGACGGATGGACTTAGGAGTGACTTCGCACAATTCGTCTTCTTGAACGAATTCCAGAGCTTGCTCCAGGGTGAAACGGATAGGCGGAACCAGAGCGATGGTTTCGTCTTTACCCGAAGCACGCATGTTGTCGAGCTTCTTGCCTTTGGTTGGGTTGACGCCCAGGTCGTTGTCGCGGCTGTTGATGCCGACGATTTGACCTTCGTACACGTCTTCACCGTGACCCAGGAACAGTTTGCCGCGAGCTTGCAGGGTTTCCAGCGAGTAAGTCAGAGCCTTACCAGTAGCAACCGAAACCAGCACGCCGTTCTGACGGCCGGACATGTCGCCGGACTTCATCACGTCGTAACGGTCGAAGATCGAGGTCAGGATGCCTGCACCGGAGGTCAGGGTCAGGAACTCGTTACGGAAACCGATCAAGCCACGAGCCGGGATGTTGTACTCAAGGCGCACACGGCCCTTGCCATCCGGAACCATGTTGGTCAGGTCGCCTTTACGGATACCGATCTGTTCCATGATCGAACCTTGCGATTCTTCTGGCAGGTCGATGGTCACGTTTTCGTACGGTTCGTGCTTCACGCCGTCAACCATGCGGATGATCACTTCCGGACGACCAACACCCATTTCGAAGCCTTCGCGACGCATGGTTTCGATCAGTACCGAGAGGTGCAACTCACCACGGCCGGAGACTTTGAACTTGTCGGCGGAGTCGCCTTCTTCAACGCGCAGAGCAACGTTGTAGAGCAGTTCTTTGTCCAGACGCTCTTTGATGTTCCGGCTGGTGACGAACTTGCCTTCACGACCGCAGAACGGCGAGTCGTTAACCTGGAAGGTCATGGAAACGGTTGGTTCGTCAACGGTCAGCGGCTTCATCGCTTCGACGTTCAGTGGGTCGCACAGAGTGTCGGAGATGAACAGCTGGTCGAAGCCGCTGATGCAGACGATGTCGCCGGCAGCTGCTTCGTCAACGTCGATACGGTGCAGACCGTGGTGACCCATCAGCTTCAGGATACGACCGTTACGGCGCTTGCCGTCGGCGTCGATCGCCACAACTTGAGTGTTCGGCTTGACGCGACCACGGGCGATACGGCCAACGCCGATAACACCCAGGAAGCTGTTGTAGTCCAGTGCCGAGATTTGCATCTGGAACGGACCGTCACGGTCGACTTTTGGAGCCGGCACGTGGTCAATGATCGCCTGGTACAGCGGGGTCATGTCTTCAGCCATGTCGGTGTGTTCCAGACCGGCAATGCCGTTCAGGGCCGAGGCGTAGACGACTTTGAAGTCCAGCTGCTCTTCGGTAGCACCCAGGTTGTCGAACAGGTCGAAGATCTGATCCAGAACCCAGTCCGGACGCGCGCCTGGACGGTCAACTTTGTTGATGACCACGATTGGACGCAGGCCGGCTTCGAAAGCCTTCTTGGTCACGAAACGGGTTTGCGGCATAGGGCCGTCTTGAGCGTCAACCAGCAGCAGAACGGAGTCAACCATCGACATTACGCGTTCAACTTCGCCACCGAAGTCGGCGTGGCCCGGGGTGTCCACGATGTTGATGTGGTGGCCGTTCCAGTTGATGGCGGTGTTTTTCGCCAGAATGGTAATACCGCGCTCTTTCTCCTGGTCGTTGGAGTCCATCACGCGCTCGTCGTTGAGCTCGTTGCGCTCCAGGGTGCCGGATTGACGCAAGAGTTTGTCTACCAGGGTGGTCTTACCATGGTCAACGTGAGCAATGATGGCGATGTTGCGTAGATTTTCGATCACTTGTGTATCTCGATCAGAGGATTCGGTGTGCTGACAAGTCTTGGCAGCGATTTACAGTAGAGTCAGGCCTTGCCGTTACAGCTTGACGGCAGAGTCGGGGGGCCGGTGACGCAGGCCACAGGCATACAGCCCCGGGCTCTTAGCTCGGTCGATAAACGCGCACATTGGCATGCCCCTCACTGAGCAAATGGTGGGCATGCAGGCGACTCATCACGCCTTTGTCGCAATACAGCAGGTACTGGCGAGTAGGGTCCAGTTCCTTGAAACGAGCGTTCAATGCATAAAACGGCATCGCTTGTACCTCAATGCCAGCAAGGCCCAGCGGGTCGTCTTCAGCGGCATCCGGGTGACGGATATCGATGACGATCTGACCAGCCAGCGCTTCGCTGACTTCTTCGATCTGCAAGTCCTGGCCCAATTCGTCGATCACGCGATCGATCGGCACCAGTTTGGCGTTCTCGAGCGCACGCTCAAGTACTGCCATGTCGAACTGTTGTTCTTCGTACTCCACGCGCGGACGCTTGGCGTGGGTCTTGGGGTTCACCGAGATGACCCCGCAATATTCCGGCATGTGCTTGGCGAAGTCGGCCGTACCGATTTCGTTGGCCAGGTCGATGATGTCCTGCTTGTGACTGGCGATCAGCGGACGCAAGACCAGCTTGTCGGTCACGCAGTCGATCACGGACAGGTTCGGCAGTGTCTGGCTCGACACCTGGGAAATCGCCTCGCCGGTAACCAGCGCATCAATGTCCAGCCGATCGGCAATACGGGAAGCAGCGCGCAACATCATACGCTTCAAAACTACACCCATATGACTGTTATCGACTTTCCCGAGAATTTCTCCCAGTACTTCCTCGAACGGCACACTGACAAATAACACGCGTTGGGAGCTGCCGTACTTCTTCCAGATGAAGTGCGCGACTTCCATGACGCCCAGTTCATGGGCCCGTCCGCCCAGATTAAAGAAGCAGAAATGGCTCATCAGGCCGCGGCGCATGATCTGGTAAGCAGCAACGGTGGAATCGAAGCCACCGGACATCAGCACAAGCGTCTGTTCCAGGGCACCCAGCGGATATCCGCCGATGCTGTTGTGCTGGCTGTGGATCACGAACAACCGTTTGTCGCGAATTTCGATGCGAACTTCAATTTCCGGCTCTTTCAGCGAGATTCCGGCGGCACCGCACTGACGACGCAGTTGGCTGCCGACGTATTTCTCGACGTCCATCGAGGTGAATTCATGCTTGCCGGCCCGCTTGCAGCGCACCGAAAAGATCTTCCCGGCCAGCGCCTCGCCGAAGTGCTGCTTGCACTTGGCGACGATGTCGTCGAAATCGCCCAACGGGTATTCGTCGACTTGCAGGAAATGCGCGATGCCCGGCATGCAGCTCAGGTGCTCGGTCATCTCCTTCAGGGCTTTGGGCTCACTGACGCGGGTTTCCAGCTCGAGATTGTCCCACACACCGTTCACCACCACAGCCGGGTCCAGGTCGCGGAGCACGGTACGGATGTTTTTGGCCAACTGGCGGATGAAACGCATCCGTACCGGGCGGCTCTTGATGGTGATCTCGGGGAAGACTTTTACGATTAGTTTCATGAAAACAGCGCGCGCTGGGCCAGCCGAAAAAGGGGGGCGCGGATTATAGCGGAAATTGCTCAAGGTTTAACCAGTTAATGTGCAGAAGGTTTTTCGCGCACCAAAACAGGTCATTTGTTGATTTTAACGCTACATTGTAGGGCGAGATTTTCCGCTTACAGATGCTTTGTGCCTTTATAAGCGTGATATTGGGGCAAAAAACCCATGGTGGGGCACTGGCATGCAATTTGCTCCCTTGTGAGGCAGGTTGCCATGGCAGAGTATTCGCGCCGGCATCACCCACATTCTAAGGGCATCCACTACTAAGCCCGAAGCCACCCGGAGGACACTATGTCGAAGTCGGTTCAACTCATCAAAGATCATGACGTCAAGTGGATTGATCTGCGCTTCACGGACACCAAAGGCACTCAGCACCACGTGACCATGCCGGCTCGCGACGCGCTGGATGAAGCTTTCTTCGAAGAAGGCAAAATGTTCGACGGTTCCTCCATTGCTGGCTGGAAAGGCATCGAAGCTTCCGACATGATCCTGCTGCCGGACGACAGCACTGCCGTTCTCGACCCGTTCACCGAAGACCCAACGCTGATCATCGTTTGCGATGTAATCGAGCCTTCGACCATGCAAGGCTACGATCGCGACCCACGTGCGATCGCCAAGCGTGCCGAGGAATACCTGAAGTCGACCGGTATCGGCGATACCGTTTTCGTTGGCCCGGAGCCTGAGTTCTTCATCTTCGACCAAGTGAAATTCAAGTCCGACATTTCCGGCTCGATGTTCAAAATCTTCTCCGAACAAGGTTCGTGGATGTCCGACCAGGACATCGAAGGCGGCAACCACGGCCACCGTCCAGGTATCAAAGGCGGCTACTTCCCGGTTCCACCGTTTGACCACGACCACGAAATCCGTACCTCCATGTGCAACGCCATGGAAGAAATGGGCCTGGTCATCGAAGTTCACCACCACGAAGTGGCAACTGCCGGCCAGAACGAAATCGGTGTGAAGTTCAACACCCTGGTTGCCAAGGCTGACGAAGTTCAGACCCTGAAGTACTGCGTACACAACGTCGCTGTGGCTTACGGCCGCACCGCGACCTTCATGCCTAAGCCACTGTACGGCGATAACGGTTCGGGTATGCACGTTCACCTGTCCATCGCCAAAGATGGCAAGAACACCTTCGCTGGCGAAGGCTATGCCGGCCTGTCCGACACCGCCCTGTACTTCATCGGCGGCATCATCAAGCACGGCAAGGCGCTGAACGGCTTCACCAACCCGTCGACCAACTCCTACAAGCGTCTGGTCCCAGGTTTCGAAGCTCCGGTAATGCTGGCCTACTC
The DNA here is from genome assembly GCF_900095275.1 of Pseudomonas sp. UMAB-40. Lineage (NCBI taxonomy): Bacteria > Pseudomonadati > Pseudomonadota > Gammaproteobacteria > Pseudomonadales > Pseudomonadaceae > Pseudomonas > Pseudomonas sp. UMAB-40. The sequence goes on along the minus strand of NZ_LT607551.1, from coordinate 194,135 downwards.
GGCTCGCAACCGTTCCGCTTCGATCCGTATTCCTTACGTGTCCAGCCCTCGCGCTCGCCGTATCGAAGCCCGCTTCCCGGATCCAGCAGCCAACCCGTACCTGGCCTTCGCTGCCCTGGTAATGGCCGGCCTGGACGGCATCCAGAACAAGATCCACCCTGGCGATGCAGCTGACAAAAACCTGTACGACCTGCCGCCTGAAGAGGCGAAAGAGATCCCACAAGTTTGCGGCAGCCTGAAAGAAGCCCTGGAAGAGCTGGACAAAGGTCGCGCATTCCTGACCAAAGGCGGCGTGTTCTCCGATGACTTCATCGACGCTTACATCGCTCTGAAAAGCGAAGAAGAAATCAAGGTCCGCACCTTCGTACACCCACTGGAATATGAGCTGTACTACAGCTGCTGATCCGGTAGCGCTGCGGTTCGCGGCGTGACAAAAAAGAGGCCTCCTTCGGGAGGCCTTTTTTGTGCCTGCAATCCAGAAATCGACGCAGTACCAATGTGGGAGCGGGCTTGCTCGCGAATGCAGTGTGTCAGCTTGCATTGATGGTGGCTGACACTCCGCTTTCGCGAGCAAGCCCGCTCCCACAAGGGTTTTGTGGTGTCTGGGGGATCTCTGTAAATCATGCCCAAATGTTTACAACTTGGGACAACCCCCGCCCCTGACCTATGCTGCACCCCAACGCTTTCGTTTCTGGTTGATTTTATGGGTCGTGGATTTCTTTTGATGTGGCTGCTGATCGCCCTGCCCGCCGCAGCGCAGATCTATAAGTACACCGACGCCTCCGGCAACACCGCCTACAGCAATCAACCGCCCGATGGCGTCAAGGCGCAGCCGGTCGATTTGCCACCGCTCAACAGCGTTGCGCCCCAGGCACCGCCTGCGCCCGCTGCCGAAGCCGGCCACCGAGAGCAGCCGCGTAGCGCCTATGAGGTGCTGGAGTTGACCGGTTTGCCCACCGACGAAGCCCTGCGCGCCAACAACGGCACGTTCACGGTCAGCGTCATGATCAAACCGCGCCTGCACGCGCCGCATCTGCTCAGGTTGTTGCTTGATGGCCAACCCTATGGGCAATCGAGCAACGTGCCGATCCTGCAACTGGTGAACATCGACCGTGGCGAACACAGCCTGGCGGTGCAGGTGATCGATGGCGAGAACATCGTCCAGCAAAGCCCGACGGTGACATTTACCGTGCAACGGGTGCACAAGCGATGAGGACGTGGCTGCTGATCGCCTGTCTCGTCGCGCTGCCGGTCACAGCAGAGGTGTTCACCTACGTCGACGCTCAGGGCAACCGGGTTTACACCGACCGGCCAGGCTCAGGCAACGCCAAGCGTGTGCCGCTGGCGACGAGCAATCGCATGTCCGCCAACCCCACCAGTGCGGCGCCATTGATTGCTTCGCAAATAACCGAAGACAAACCATTGTTCCATTACGACATGCTCCGCGTGCTGGTCCCGGAACCGGACGCTACGGTCCGTAGCAATGCCGGTGAGCTGATCGTCAGTGTCACCAATGAACCCGGCCTGCAACGAGGGCACCGCTACCGATTGCTGCTCGACGGCCAACCCACCGCCGAGCCCGGCCTCAGTCCGGTGTTTGCCCTGAGCAATATCGACCGCGGCAGCCACAACCTGTCCGTGGAAATCCTCGACGAACAAGGCCGCATCGTAGAACGCACGGCCAATCAACCCTTCCAGATGCTGCGCATCTCCCTCGCGCAGAAGCGCAAAGTCAAACCCTGCGCCCTCACCGACTTCGGCCAACGGCCGGAATGTCCGCTCAAAGACAAACCCGAGGAAGAAAAAAATCCCTTCCTGCGTTTCTTCTAACGCCGTTCAGCTTTGCGCACTATATTGGTGCAATCGGTTGCACCGTTCCCACATCTCAACCCATTTTGGTTCGAAAGTACCCGCGAAAGCTGGCAGAACGCCACGCAAACGAGCGTCAAACGCCCGTTTCAGGCTTTAAACGCTTCTTTTCGGAGCCTTGGTTTGGTTTTTGCATTTTCCTCGTATCGGCGCGTTATTCACGCGCATGCCCTGCTCCAAAAGAGGTCCTACATGACCATCAGTGACGCACTGCATCGTCTGCTTCTCGACAATCTGACTACCGCTACCATTCTGCTCGACGCCGAATTGCGCCTTGAGTACATGAACCCGGCGGCGGAGATGCTCCTGGCCATCAGCGGTCAGCGTAGCCATGGGCAGTTCATCAGCGAGTTGTTCACCGAATCCACCGAAGCGCTGAATTCCTTGCGCCAGGCGGTCGAGCAGGCGCACCCGTTCACCAAGCGCGAAGCGATGCTGACCGCCCTCACCGGCCAGACGCTGACCGTCGACTATGCGGTGACGCCAATCCTGGCCAACGGCGCCACGATGCTGCTGCTGGAAGTCCACCCCCGTGACCGCTTGCTGCGGATCACCAAGGAAGAGGCGCAGCTGTCGAAGCAGGAGACCAGCAAAATGCTGGTGCGCGGCCTCGCTCACGAGATCAAGAATCCGCTGGGCGGGATTCGCGGTGCGGCTCAACTGCTCGCCCGTGAACTGCCGGAAGAAAGCCTGCGCGATTACACCAACGTCATCATTGAAGAAGCCGACCGCCTGCGAAACCTCGTGGATCGCATGCTCGGCTCCAACAAGTTGCCGTCGCTGGCCATGTGCAACGTCCACGAGGTGCTGGAGCGTGTCTGTCATCTGGTCGAGGCCGAAAGTCAGGGCTGCATTACTTTGGTGCGCGACTACGATCCGAGCATTCCCGACGTCTTGATCGACCGTGAACAAATGATCCAGGCCGTGCTGAACATCGTGCGCAACGCGATGCAGGCCATCAGCAGCCAGAACGAGCTGCGCCTGGGCCGCATCAGCCTGCGCACCCGCGCCATGCGCCAGTTCACCATTGGCCACGTGCGCCATCGCCTGGTGACCAAGATCGAAATCATCGACAACGGCCCCGGCATTCCTGCGGACCTGCAAGAAACCATCTTCTTTCCCATGGTCAGCGGCCGCCCGGACGGTACCGGGCTCGGCTTGGCCATTACCCAGAACATCATCAGCCAGCACCAGGGCCTGATCGAATGTGACAGCCACCCAGGCCACACCACTTTCTCGATCTTTCTGCCCCTGGAACAAGGAGCCACATCGACATGAGCCGTAGTGAAACCGTGTGGATCGTCGATGACGACCGTTCTATCCGTTGGGTCCTGGAAAAAGCCTTGCAGCAAGAAGGCATGACCACGCAAAGCTTCGACAGCGCCGATGGCGTGATGAGCCGCCTGGCGCGCCAGCAGCCGGATGTGATCATCTCTGACATCCGCATGCCGGGTGCCAGCGGCCTGGACCTTCTGGCGCGGATTCGCGAACAACACCCACGGTTGCCAGTGATCATCATGACTGCGCACTCCGATCTGGACAGCGCTGTCGCGTCCTATCAGGGCGGCGCGTTTGAATACCTGCCAAAACCGTTCGACGTCGACGAAGCCGTTTCACTGGTCAAACGTGCGAACCAGCACGCTCAGGAACAGCAAGGCCTGGAAGTCCCGGTCGCCTTGACCCGCACCCCGGAAATCATCGGCGAAGCGCCGGCGATGCAGGAAGTGTTTCGCGCCATCGGGCGCTTGAGCCACTCCAACATTACCGTGCTGATCAATGGCGAATCCGGTACCGGTAAAGAATTGGTGGCCCACGCCCTGCACCGCCACAGTCCACGGGCAGCGTCGCCGTTCATCGCGCTGAACATGGCGGCGATCCCAAAAGACCTGATGGAATCCGAGCTGTTCGGCCATGAGAAAGGCGCGTTCACCGGCGCAGCCAACCTGCGTCGCGGACGCTTTGAGCAGGCGGACGGCGGCACGCTGTTCCTCGATGAAATCGGCGACATGCCAGCGGATACCCAGACCCGCTTGCTGCGCGTACTGGCCGACGGCGAGTTCTATCGCGTCGGCGGTCATACGCCGGTGAAGGTCGATGTGCGCATCATCGCTGCGACGCACCAGAACCTGGAAACCCTGGTGCACGCCGGGAAATTCCGTGAGGACTTGTTCCACCGCCTCAACGTGATCCGCATCCACATTCCACGGCTGTCGGACCGTCGCGAAGACATCCCGACCCTGGCCAAGCACTTTCTCAGCCGCGCCGCGCAAGAACTGGCGGTGGAACCGAAGCTGCTGAAAAGCGAAACCGAGGAATACCTGAAGAACCTGCCGTGGGGCGGCAACGTCCGTCAGCTGGAGAACACCTGCCGCTGGATTACGGTGATGGCTTCGGGTCGCGAAGTGCACATCAGCGACCTGCCGCCGGAACTGCTGAGCCTGCCGCAGGATTCGGCGCCGGTGACCAATTGGGAGCAAGCGTTGCGTCAGTGGGCGGACCAGGCGTTGGCCCGCGGTCAATCAAGTTTGCTCGACAGCGCCGTGCCGGCGTTCGAGCGGATCATGATCGAAACCGCCCTGAAACACACCGCCGGGCGACGTCGCGATGCGGCGGTCTTGCTGGGTTGGGGGCGTAATACCCTGACGCGCAAGATCAAGGAATTGGGGATGAAGGTTGATGGCGGGGATGATGATGAGGGGGAAGAGGGTTAATCGTTTGCCTTGAGAACCACCCCTCACCCCAGCCCTCTCCCCACAGGGGAGAGGGGGAAAGGGAGCAAATCGGGGGCCTTTCATATCCTGAGTTCGACTTGATTGTTCAGGTCGATGTAACTCCAAGAACACCTCGGTCAGTCCCCTCTCCCTCAGGGAGAGGGTTAGGGTGAGGGGTCGATTCAAGATCAGTCCCATTTCCAGGATGCACCGCGAGCCCCTCCGTGCACCGCCGTAATGCATCGTGAACTGCAATCGCGCACGCAAACCGCTTCAAACCCCCGCCCGAGTTCACAATCGAACCCTGATCGAAAAAACACGAAAGCCCCGTAATACGGGGCTTTCGGCATTCCAGCGCAGCTTTCTGTTTCAACTTGTTAAAACCTGGCACGCCCCCTGCAATAGTCCATTCAGTGATTCAGTTCACTACCCGGTTTCGGGGACCTTGGTACAGGCAGGCCGGGGATTCCCCTCTTTACATCGGGCTCACACCGCACTCGCGACGAGCCCCTCCAGTTTTGGGGCCCTTGATACAGGCAGGTCAGGGGGTCCTTCTTTACACCGGGCTCGACGCCATGCGCGAGCCCTGCCGTTTTGGGAACCTTGGTACAGGCAGGCCGGGGATTCCCTCTTTTATTGCTCCCGGAGATGGATCTCCAGTCGCCAGCGGTCATCGACCTCGCTACCGGTCCACTCGCCCTGCAGTGGCCGGGCCGCCACTACCGTCAGTAACAACCCCCCATCACTCAAGCGCGTCCGCCAGTTCACGACCTTGTCGTTGAGCTTGAGCTGACCTTTCTGCGCCTTGCCTTGCGCCTCGAACAGCAGCGCGAGGCTGCCGTCCACGAATTCGCCATGGGATTTGGGTTCGTTGTTGAACCACACCACCAGCCCATCGTCCGTCACCTCGACCTGTTGCAATTCGCTGGGGTCAGGCGTGGTCAGGCGACCGATCATCAGCCCCACCATCAGTCCGACAATCGCCAGCGAACCCATTACCCGCGGTAATAGTTTCGAACGTGGGTCGATGGGCGGCGTAGAATGCCGCTCATCTTTACCTTCGGAGCCGTGCATGTTTCACGTCATCCTCTTTCAACCAGAAATTCCGCCGAATACCGGCAACGTTATCAGGCTGTGCGCCAACAGTGGCTGCCACCTGCATTTGATCGAACCGCTGGGCTTCGAGATGGACGACAAGCGCCTGCGCCGGGCCGGTCTCGACTACCACGAGTATGCCACCCTGCAACGCCACGCGGACCTCGCCAGCTGCCTGGAAAGCCTCGGCCATCCTCGGCTGTTCGCGTTCACCACCAAGGGCTCGCGTCCGTTCCACGATGCCAGTTTCGCCGAGGGCGACGCGTTCCTGTTCGGCCCGGAAAGCCGCGGCTTGCCGGCGGAAGTGCTCGATACCCTGCCCGGCGAACAACGCCTGCGCTTGCCGATGCGTGAAGGCTGCCGCAGCCTGAACCTGTCGAACACCGTGGCGGTCGCCGTCTACGAAGGCTGGCGCCAGCTCGGCTTCAAGTAACACCGCATAACAAATGTGGGAGCGGGCTTGCTCGCGAAGAGGCCATAACATTCAACATCATCGTTGACTGTTACACCGCTTTCGCGAGCAAGCCCGCTCCCACATTGGACTTGCTTTGACTCAGGACCGCTTATTGAACGGTTGGAGTCTCGCCAGCCGCCTGCATGCGTTGCAGTTCTTGTGCGTACAGCGCGTCGAAGTTCACCGGAGCCAGCATCAGGGCCGGGAACGAGCCGCGGGTCACCAGGCTGTCCAGGGTTTCGCGAGCGTAAGGGAACAGGATATTCGGGCAGAACGCGCCGAGGGTGTGGCTCATCGACGCGTCGTCCAGGTTCTTGATCAGGAAGATCCCGGCCTGTTGCACTTCAGCGATGAACGCCACTTCGTCACCGTTTTTCACGGTCACGGACAAGGTCAGCACGACTTCGTGGAAGTCGCCTTCCAGCGCCTTTTGACGAGTGTTCAGATCCAGACCGACGCTTGGCTCCCACTGCTGGCGGAAGATCGCCGGGCTTTTCGGGGCTTCGAACGACAAGTCACGTACATAGATGCGCTGCAAGGAGAATTGCGGTGCGGTGTCTTCTTCGCTAGCTGCAGTGTTCTGTTGGTCAGTCATCTCAGATCCTTTCTGATCTTGGGGTCTTATAGGGAAGGCATTCAGGCCTTGAGCATGGCGTCGAGCTTGCCGGCGCGCTCAAGGGCAAACAAATCATCACAGCCACCAATGTGGCGCTCGCCGATCCAGATCTGCGGCACGGACGTCCGTCCGGCCTTCTGGGCCATGGCGGCACGCACCTGCGGCTTGCCATCGACCTTGATCTCTTCGAAGGCCACGCCTTTGTTCTCGAGCAGGTACTTGGCTCGCGAACAGTAAGGGCAGTAATCGCTGGAATAGACGACGACGTTGCTCATATCACTTCACCAGCGGCAGGTTGTCGCCTTTCCAGCTGGAAATACCGCCGGACAGCTTGGCGGCGGTGAAGCCGGATTTCATCAGTTCGCGGGCGTGAGTGCCGGCGGTCTGGCCCATGGCATCGACCAGAATGATGGTCTTGGCCTTGTGCTTTTCCAGTTCGGCAATGCGAGCGGTCAGCTTGTCGTGGGGGATATTCAACGCGCCGACAATGTGACCGGCGGCGAAATCCTTGACCGGACGGATGTCGATCACAACGCCTGCGTCCTTGTTGACCAGGCCGGTCAGTTCACCGGTGCTCAGGCTGCGGCCGCCGCCTTGCATCTGATAAGCGATCAGCAACGCCAGCAGTACGACGAAGATACCGACGAGCAGATAGTGGTTAGTGGCAAATTCAATCAGGTGAGCAACCATCGAAGGAGGTTCCAGGGCGTTAAAATGTCGGCCAGTATACACAGCCACTATGGTGGGCCAAACCCCGTCCGGCGGTGACGTGGCCGGAACTTCGCTTTAAACTGCCACTCCCTTTTCCATCGCCCTCTTTTAATTCAGCCACGAGTGGAATCCATGACTACCACGCCTAAACCTTTGGTCCTGATTATTCTCGACGGCTTCGGTCACAGTGAGAGCCCTGAATCCAACGCCGTGTTTGCGGCGAAGAAGCCCGTACTGGACCGCTTGTGGGCCACTGTGCCGAACGGCCTGATCTCGGGCAGCGGCATGGACGTCGGCCTGCCGGACGGCCAGATGGGCAACTCCGAAGTCGGCCACATGAACCTGGGCGCCGGTCGCGTGGTGTATCAAGACTTTACTCGCGTGACCAAATCGATCCGTGACGGCGAGTTTTTCGAGAACCCGACCATCTGCGCCGCGGTGGATAAAGCGGTGGCTGCCGGCAAGGCCGTGCATTTCATGGGTCTGCTGTCCGATGGCGGCGTTCACAGCCACCAGGATCACCTGGTCGCCATGGCTGAACTGGCCTACAAGCGCGGCGCTGAGAAAATCTACCTGCACGCTTTCCTCGACGGCCGCGATACACCGCCGAAAAGCGCCCAGTCGTCCATCGAACTGCTCGACGCGACTTTCCAGGCGTTGGGCAAAGGCCGGATCGCCAGCATCGTCGGCCGTTATTTCGCCATGGACCGTGACAACCGTTGGGACCGCGTGTCCCAGGCCTACAACCTGATTGTCGACGGCAATGGCGAGTTCAACGCCGCCACCGCACAGGAAGGGCTGCAAGCGGCCTATGAGCGTGGCGAGAGCGACGAATTCGTCAAAGCCACTTCCATCGGCGAGCCCGTGAAAGTCGAAGACGGCGACGCCGTGATCTTCATGAACTTCCGCGCCGACCGCGCCCGGGAACTGACCCGCGTGTTCGTCGAAGACGGTTTCAAGGAATTCGAACGTGCGCGCCAGCCGAAACTGGCCGGTTTCGTGATGTTGACCCAATACGCCGCCAGCATTCCCGCGCCATCAGCCTTTGCCGCCGGCAGCCTGGACAACGTGCTGGGCGATTACCTGGCGAAAAACGGCAAGACCCAGCTGCGCATCGCCGAAACCGAGAAATACGCCCACGTGACCTTCTTCTTCTCCGGCGGTCGCGAAGAACCGTTCCCGGGCGAAGAACGCATCCTGATCCCGTCGCCGAAAGTCGCCACCTATGACTTGCAGCCCGAGATGAGTGCCCCGGAAGTCACCGACCGCATCGTCGACGCCATTGAAAACCAGCGTTATGACGTGATCGTGGTCAACTACGCCAACGGCGATATGGTCGGCCACAGCGGCGTGTTTGATGCGGCGGTGAAAGCCGTTGAATGCCTGGACCTGTGCGTTGGCCGCATCGTCGAAGCGCTGGAAAAGGTCGGCGGCGAAGCGCTGATTACCGCCGACCACGGTAATGTCGAGCAAATGTCCGATGCCTCCACCGGTCAGGCGCACACCGCTCACACTACCGAGCCGGTGCCGTTCATTTATGTCGGTAAGCGTGATTACAAGGTGCGTGATGGCGGCGTGCTGGCGGATGTGGCACCGACGATGCTGATGTTGCTGGGGATGGAAAAACCCTCTGAAATGACCGGCACGTCGATTCTGGTGTAATCCGACCGTTCAAACACCGCCAAAACCCTGTGGGAGCGAGCTTGCTCGCGATAGCAATCTGACAGCCAACATTAATGTTGAATGTTAAGACGCCATCGCGAGCAAGCTCGCTCCCACAGTGGTTTTTGGTGGTTTCAAAGATTAATTACCCTCGCTTCCCAGCCCGGTTATCACACAACCCCAATTGGGCGTTTTTTTTGCGACGCTTGGCGGGCATACTAGGCCGTCCCTTTCCCTGGTGTCGCCCGCCTCTATGCTTCGCGTCCTGATAGCCCTTGCTCTGACTTGCCTGCTCCAACCGGCCTTCGCTGACGAGCGCGCGCAAACCCAACAACAGTTGGACGCCACGCGTCAGGACATTGCCGAGCTGAAAAAACTGCTGGGCAAGCTGCAGGAAGAAAAATCCGGTGTGCAGAAAGACCTCAAGGGCACCGAGACCGAGATGGGCAAGCTCGAGAAGCAGGTCGAAGCCCTGCAAAAAGAGCTGAAGAAAAGCGAATCCGAGCTGCAGCGACTCGATGGTGAGAAAAAAAAACTCCAGAGCGCGCGCACTGAACAGCAACGACTGATCGCCATTCAGGCCCGTGCGGCCTATCAGAACGGCCGTCAGGAGTACTTGAAGCTCCTGCTGAACCAGCAGAATCCGGAAAAGTTCGCCCGAACCCTCACCTATTACGACTACCTGAGCCAGGCCCGCCTGGAGCAGCTGAAGAATTTCAACGAAACCCTGCGCCAACTGGCCAACGTCGAAAAAGACATCGCCCTGCAACAGGCACAATTGCTGGTGCAGAAGAGCAGCCTCGACAGCCAGCGCGACGAACTCGACAAGGTTCGCAAGGAGCGCCAGCAGGTCCTGGCCAAGTTAAGCGACGACGTGAAGGCGCGCGACCAGAAGCTGGCCGCCCGCGAGCAGGATCAGGCAGACCTGTCTAAAGTCCTTAAAACCATCGAAGAAACCCTGGCCCGCCAGGCTCGAGAGGCTGAAGAGGCGCGACAAAAAGCGCTCATCGCCCAGCAGGAAGCCGAAAAAAAGCGTTTACGTGAGGCCCAGGCGGCTGCAGACGCAGAGACCACCGACGCCCCACGCAAACCGGTTAAATCGACACCCGGCGCTCTGGTTTCAAGTTCAGGCGAGACCTTTGGCGGCGCCTTTGCTTCAAGCCGGGGAAAACTTCCGTGGCCCGTGGATGGTCGACTGCTGGCACGCTTCGGTGAATCCCGTGGCGACGACGCCCGTACCAAGTGGGACGGCGTGATGATCAGCGCCTCCGCCGGCAGCCAGGTGCACGCCGTGCATGGCGGTCGCGTGGTGTTCGCCGACTGGTTGCGCGGTGCCGGGCTGCTGGTGATTCTTGACCATGGCAACGGTTTTTTGAGTCTTTATGGTCACAACCAGACGCTGCTCAAGTCTGCGGGTGACGTAGTAAAAGCCGGTGAGTCCATCTCCACTGTTGGCAACAGTGGCGGGCAGGACACACCAGCGCTGTATTTCGCTATTCGTCAGCAGGGTCACCCGAGTGATCCGGCGCAATGGTGCCGCGCGCAAGGATAGGCGTTGAGTCACCTACATTAGGAGTTCGTTCGACATGCTGCATTTGTCCCGCCTTACCTCGCTGGCCCTGACGATCGCCCTGGTGATCGGCGCGCCTCTGGCGTTCGCCGCTCAACCGGCCCCGGCGGTCGCGCCTGCGGGCACTGCTGCGACCACCAAGGCGCCGTTGCCTCTGGAAGAGTTGCGCACCTTTGCCGAGGTCATGGATCGGATCAAGGCAGCCTATGTCGAGCCGGTGGACGACAAGACCCTGCTGGAAAACGCCATCAAGGGCATGCTCAGCAACCTCGATCCGCACTCCGCCTACCTGGGCCCGGAAGACTTCGCTGAATTGCAGGAAAGCACCAGCGGCGAATTCGGTGGCCTGGGCATCGAAGTCGGTGCCGAAGACGGTTTCATCAAAGTGGTGTCGCCCATCGATGACACCCCGGCCTCCAAGGCTGGCATTCAGGCTGGCGACTTCATCGTCAAGATCAACGGCCAGCCGACTCGCGGCCAGAGCATGACCGAAGCCGTGGACAAGATGCGCGGCAAGATCGGCCAGAAAATCACCCTGACCCTGGTGCGCGACGGCGGTACACCGTTCGACGTAACCCTGTCCCGCGCGATCATTCAAGTGAAGAGCGTCAAGGCGCAGTTGCTGGAGTCGGGCTACGGCTACATCCGCATCACCCAGTTCCAGGTCAAGACCGGCGAAGAAGTCTCCAAGGCCCTGGCCAAGTTGCGCAAGGACAATGGCAAGAAGCTCAACGGCATCATTCTCGACCTGCGCAACAACCCGGGCGGCGTGTTGCAATCGGCGGTGGAAGTGGTCGACCACTTCATCACCAAGGGCCTGATCGTTTACACCAAGGGCCGCATCGCCAACTCCGAGCTGCGCTTCTCTGCCACCGGCAAAGACGAAAGCGAAGCCGTGCCAATGGTTGTGCTGATCAACGGCGGCAGCGCCTCGGCTTCGGAAATTGTCGCCGGCGCCTTGCAGGATCAGAAACGCGCAGTGGTCATGGGCACCACCAGTTTCGGCAAAGGCTCGGTACAAACCGTGCTGCCACTGAACAACGATCGCGCACTGAAGATCACCACGGCGCTGTACTACACGCCGAACGGCCGCTCGATCCAGGCCCAGGGCATCGTCCCGGACATCGAAGTGCGCAAGGCCAAGATCACCAACGAGCAGGACGGCGAATACTTCAAGGAAGCCGACCTGCAGGGTCACCTGGGCAATGGCAACGGCGGCGCCGACAAACCGACCGGCTCCAGTGGCAAAGCCAAGGCAATGCCACAGGATGACGATTACCAACTGGCCCAGGCGCTGAGCCTGCTTAAAGGGCTGAGCATCACCTCCGGTCGCTGAGGTGCGCCTGCGGTTCTTGATCGGCCTGCTGTGCGGTCTGGCGGGTGTTGCTCACGCGCCCCCCGCCACGCCAGCGCCTCAGAAAGCCTATCTCACGCTGATCATCGATGACCTGGGGCAGAACCTGCCCCGGGATCGTCGCGTGCTGGCCCTGCCCGGCCCGGTGACCGCGGCGATCATGCCCGACACGCCCCACGCCACCGAATTCGCCCGCGAAGCCCATCGCGCTGGCAAGATCGTCATCCTGCACATGCCCATGGACCCGGCCACCGGCCCGTTCGCCTGGCATCCCGACTTGCCCATCGACGAACTTGAGAAACGCCTGAACGCGGCGTTCAAGGTCGTGCCTTATACCGCCGGCATCAACAACCATATGGGCAGTCGCATGACCGCTCAACAACCGGCCATGGCCTGGTTGATGGCGGACTTGCAACGCCGGCACAAGCTCTTCGTCGACAGCCGCACCAGCGCGCAGACCGTCGCAGCGGCCGAGGCGCAGAAGATTGGCTTGGCGAGCGTTTCGCGGGATGTGTTTCTGGATGATGAGCGCACTGAGGCGGCGATTTTTACGCAGCTACAGACGGCGATCAGCCTGGCACGCAAACAGGGCTCGGCGGTGATGATCGGGCATCCGTATCCACAGACGTTGGCGGTGCTTGAGAGGGAGTTGCCAAAGCTGAAAGCTCAGGGCATTGACTGGATTGATATCAAGCAGATGATCAGCGTGCGCAGCAATCGCGCAACGGCTGCTCACGGTAAGGATGGCGTGTACCGGTAATCAGCGACACCACCTAACCCCTGTAGGAGCCGGCTTGCTGGCGATGGCAGCAGTGCGATCAATGCAAGAGTTGAGACCGCTTCGCCAGCAAGCCGGTTCCTACAGGGGGCGGTGGTAGCTCGGGCATGGTGGGCGGCTAGAGATACCGCGCCATGATCTCGTCAACCACGCCTTCCTTGCGCAGCTGATCCAGCGCGGCTTGTAGCTTGGCCACCACTTCATCCGGCACATCTTTGTTCAAGGCCAGATAGAGTTCGGCGCTATTGAACCGCAACACCGTCTTCAGCCCGTTCACGCCTTCCTGACGCGCCAGATAGCGTCCGGCCGGATCGCCCGTGGCCCACAAATCAATCTGACCATTCACCAGCTTCTTTGCGTTGTCCTGATCGCGCAGCACCACAATGGGCTTCAACCCTTGTTTGGCCAGCGTCTCGGCAATCGCATCGCCCTTGTACGCGCCAATCTTGTATTTGCGCGCCTGATCCAGAGTCTCCAGGCTGATCTTGCTGTCAGCCTTGGCCAGCATGATCCAGTCATCCGGGCCAATCGGACCGACCCACTTGAACAGCTTCTCGCGATCCGGCAAGCGCGCCATCACGAAAACGCCGTAACCGGGTTTCTCGAGGGCGAGTTTGTAGATTCGCTCCCAAGGGAAGCGCAGTGTCAGGCTGTAGGTGACGTCGGCACGTTTGAACATCTCACGGACGATGTCCACGGCGATGCCATTGATGTTCTCGTCCTGAGCGAAGTTCTTGCCGTTCTTCGCCATGTTGTATGGCGGGAAGTTTTCCGTGAGCAGCACCAGGTCGGTGTCGGGACTTTCTTCAGCGTGGACTCCATTGATGAGCAACAGAGAAGCGCTGGCGAGGACAAGAAGAAGGCGTTTGATCATGTCGGGCTACCGAAATCCATGGCGTGCCCAAGAGTGCCTTGAGCCCGCCATGCTGTCCACTGGCCTGCATGGATTTGTTTAGCGCATCACGATCCCGCGATGCGCCATGTAGGCCTTGGCTTCCTGCACGGTGTATTCGCCGAAGTGGAAAATACTCGCCGCCAATACTGCGCTGGCGTGACCTTCGATGATGCCGTCGGCCAAATGCTGCAGGTTGCCGACACCGCCGGAGGCAATCACCGGGATACCCAGCGCATCGCTGATGGCGCGAGTGACGCCCAGGTCGAAGCCGTTCTTCATGCCGTCCTGGTCCATGCTGGTCAGGAGGATTTCACCGGCACCCAGGCCTTCCATCTTCTTCGCCCACTCAACGGCGTCGAGGCCGGTCGGTTTGCGACCGCCGTGGGTGAAAATCTCCCAGCGCGGGGTTTCGCCCGGGCCGGAAACCTTCTTGGCGTCGATAGCGACGACGATGCACTGCGAGCCAAAATGCTGGGCCGCTTCGCCGACGAATTCCGGGTTGAACACGGCTGCAGTGTTGATCGAAACCTTGTCCGCGCCGGCATTCAGCAAGTTGCGAATGTCCTGCACGGTGCGCACGCCACCGCCCACGGTCAGCGGGATGAACACCTGGCTGGCCATGCGCTCGACGGTGTGCAGCGTGGTGTCGCGACCGTCGACGCTGGCGGTGATGTCGAGAAAGGTAATCTCGTCGGCGCCTTGCTCGTCGTAGCGACGGGCGATTTCCACCGGATCGCCGGCATCACGAATGTTCTCGAACTTGACGCCCTTGACCACCCGGCCGTTGTCCACGTCCAGGCAAGGGATGATGCGTTTGGCCAGCGCCATGGTCAGTCCTCAGCCTTTGTACGAATCGCAGAAAGCTTGCGCTTCAGCGACATCAAGGGTGCCTTCGTAGATCGCCCGGCCGGTGATCGCGCCGATGATGCCCGGCGCCTTGGCGTCGAGCAGCGACTTGATGTCACCGAGGTTGTGAATACCGCCGGAAGCGATGACCGGAATGCGCGTGGCAGCGGCCAGGGCAGCGGTGAACGGTACGTTGCAGCCCTGCATCATGCCGTCTTTGGCGATGTCGGTATAAACGATCGCGGACACGCCGTCGGCTTCGAATTGCTTGGCCAGGTCGATCACCTGAATGGTGCTGATTTCCGCCCAGCCGTCGGTGGCGACGAAACCGTCTTTGGCATCCAGACCGACGATCACTTTGCCCGGGAACGCGCGGCAGGCTTCAGCGACGAAGGCCGGATCTTTCACGGCTTTGGTGCCGATGATCACGTAGCTCACGCCGGCTTTGACGTAGTGCTCGATGGTTTCCAGGGAACGAATACCGCCACCGATCTGGATCGGCAGGTTCGGGTAGCGCTTGGCGATCGCGGTGACCACTTCGCCGTTGACCGGCTGGCCTTCGAAGGCGCCGTTCAGGTCGACCAGATGCAGACGACGGCAACCGCCCTCCACCCACTTGGCAGCCATGCTCACCGGGTCATCGGAGAACACCGTGGAATCTTCCATGCGGCCCTGGCGCAGACGAACACAGGCACCGTCTTTAAGATCGATAGCGGGAATAATCAGCATCTGGCAAACCTTCAAATTCGAGTGTTCAGCTTCGCTCGGAAATCAGTTTTTCTCGAGCGCCCACAGGTCGCTTTCGATGCTCTCGAACCTCTCTTTGAGGTGCGTCTGCACATCGAAAATCGCCCTGTTGTAATAGTGCGGCGCAATTTCGCGGGTAAACAGCTCAAGGATTTCAGCCGCTTCGAACGAACCCAGGTCCAGTTCGAAGCGATCTTCCATGAAGCGTTTGATCTTGTGATTGGCCTCGTTCTCCTGTTCGGGAGTGAGGGTCAGGATCGGCGGCTTTTTCTTGGCAGCCATTTACCAGCGACCATCCCACGCAGCGAAGTTCTGCAGCAATTGCAGGCCATGGGTATGGCTCTTCTCCGGGTGGAACTGCACGGCGAAACGCGAGCCATCGGCCAGCGCCGCAGCGAAATCGACACCGTAGTGACCGCCACCGACCACCTGCCGCGCATTACCGGCGGCGATGTAGTAGCTGTGCACGAAGTAGAAACGCGCCAGGTCCGGAATGTTGTGCCACAGCGGGTGACTCACCGTCTGCTTCACTTCGTTCCAGCCCATGTGCGGGACTTTCAGGTGTTCGCCGTCTTCATGCAGGTCTTTGCCGAAGAACTTCACCGCACCCGGGAACAGGCCGATGCAGTCAACGCCGTCGTTCTCTTCACTGCTGTCGAGCAAGGCTTGCATGCCGACGCAGATGCCGAGGAACGGACGGTCCTGGCTGACTTCGCGCACCAGCGAGTCGAAGCCCAGGCGACGGATCTCCGCCATGCAATCGCGAATCGCGCCGACGCCGGGGAAAACCACCCGGTCGGCCTCGCGTATCACATCGGCATCGCTGGTGATCAGGACCTTGCCGGCACCGACGTGCTCGAGGGCCTTGGCCACCGAGTGCAGGTTTCCCATGCCGTAATCGATAACCGCGACCGTCTGCATTACAGAACGCCTTTGGTCGACGGCATCTGACCGGCCATCCGGTCATCGAGCTCTACAGCCATGCGCAGGGCGCGGCCGAAAGCCTTGAACACGGTTTCGATCTGGTGGTGGGTGTTGGTGCCACGCAGGTTGTCGATGTGCAGGCTGACCAGCGCATGGTTGACGAAGCCCTGGAAGAATTCCTGGAACAGGTCAACGTCGAAGCCGCCAACGGTGGCGCGAGTGTAGGGAACATGCATCTGCAGGCCAGGACGGCCGGAGAAGTCGATCACCACGCGCGACAGCGCTTCATCCAGCGGCACGTAGGCGTGACCGTAACGACGGATGCCTTTTTTGTCGCCGATAGCTTTGGCGAAGGCCTGACCCAAGGTGATACCGACGTCTTCCACGGTGTGGTGGTCGTCGATATGCAGGTCGCCTTTGCTGACAATATCCAGGTCGATCAGCCCGTGACGGGCGATCTGGTCCAGCATGTGCTCAAGAAAAGGAACACCGATATCAAATCGGGCCTTTCCGGTGCCATCCAGGTTGATCGAGGCTTTGATCTGGGTTTCCAGAGTGTCGCGCTCGACTGACGCCTTACGTTCGGCCATCACCAGCTCCGCAAAATCATTGGGCGAAAAAGGCAGCCATTATAGGGGCGCGGGCGCGAAACAGAAACACGGGAGGTGATATGACTGACGGACAGAACCCAGTGTTGTCGGGGATAGACATGTCCATACAAGCCGGAAAAATGAAAATCTGAAGTCTTGTGGAGCCCATGTGGGAGCGGGCTTGCCCGCGAAGAGGCCGGCACACACAACATCAATGTTGTTTGACCTGACGCCTTCGCGGGCAAGCCCGCTCCCACAGGGTTTGGTGTTGTCACTGGCTGATCTGAAGGCTTCAGATCAGCTATGCCTGCACCTTAGTGGAACAACACTGCCGTTTTCTGCAAGGTCACCCAAACACCCCACGCCAACGGAATACCCACCACCAGCCACGCAGCAATCGCCAACGGCTTGGTGCCCGGCGCCGCTTTCCACTCCAGCACGGTGCTGGCATCAGCACCCTTGTCGTGGCCCAGCGCCTGTTCGGCGGCCAGTTCGGCGTCGGTCATGAAGTACTTGTCGGCCACCGGGCGAACCATCAGGTTGCACAGGAAACCCAGCACCAGCAGGCCCGCGAGGATGTACAAGGTGATGTCGTAAGCCGCTGCGCGTTCAACGCCGATGCTCAACTGATACTCACGAATGTAGTTCACCAACACCGGACCCAACACGCCCGCCGCCGCCCATGCCGTCAGCAGACGACCGTGGATCGCGCCGACCATTTGCGTACCGAACAGGTCCGCGAGGTAAGCCGGCACGGTCGCAAAACCACCGCCGTACATCGACAGGATGATGCAGAACGCCGCCACGAACAGCGCAACGTTGCCCAGGTGACCGAGGTTCGGGATCAACGCGTACAGGGCAAAGCCCAGGGCGAAGAACACGAAATAGGTGTTTTTACGGCCCAGGTAATCCGAGAAGGAAGCCCAGAAGAACCGACCACCAATGTTGAACAGGCTCAGCAAACCGGTGAAACCGGCCGCAATCGCCGCGATAGAAGCCAGTTGCCCGGCGTCCAGCTGACCGAATGGCAGGTCAACACCGATCAATTTACCGCCGAACACTTCCTGCAACAGCGGCGAAGCCATACCCAGGATGCCGATACCCGCCGACACGTTCAGGCACAGCACCAGCCACACCAGACGGAATTGCGGGGTTTTCCACGCCACATTCACGTGAACGTGACGGTGAGTGATCATCGCGTTCGAAGCTTTTTTCGCCGGAGCGGTCCAGCCTTCAGGTTTCCAGCCGGTTGGCGGCACGCGGTAGGACAGTGCGCCACCGATCATGAACACGAAGTAGATGGCGGCCATCACCAGGAAGCTCTGCCATACGCCGACGCTGTCTGCCGAAGCGAAGTGGCCCATCAGGGCTGCGGCCAGCGGAGCACCGACCATCGCGCCACCACCAAAGCCCATGATCGCCATGCCGGTCGCCATGCCGCGCTTGTCCGGGAACCACTTGATCAAGGTCGACACCGGCGAGATGTAACCCAACCCCAGGCCGATACCACCAATGACCCCGGAGCCGATCCACATCAGCCAAATCTGGTGGGTGTAAATCCCCAGCGCCGAGATCAGCAGACCGCCACACCAGCACAGCGCCGATACAACGCCAGCCTTGCGAGGTCCGGCGTGTTCCAGCCAGCCGCCCCAGATCGCTGCCGAGCAGCCGAGGAAGATGAAGAACAGGGTGTAGATCCAGCCGAGCATCGAGATCGGCCAGTCACATTGCGACGAGAACACTTGCGAGATGAAGCTCATGTCCGGCGCGCAGGCTACCGCCTTGGTCACGCCCAAAGCCTTGGACAGTGGCAACCAGAACACCGAAAAGCCGTAGGCCATGCCGATGCACAGGTGGATGGCCAGTGCGGCCGGTGGTACCAGCCAACGGTTGAAACCGGGCTTGGCGATGATGCGTTCCTTGGACAGGAACCCGGGCTGATCGGCTTTGAAGCCGTCCGCCGTGATGCTCGTGGTCATTGTGTATCCCCCAATTATTAGTATGGTTCGCCAGCCACTCTTCGCCCCCAGCCTTATGCGCACGCATGACTGTCTTTTTCAGGGTGAAGCTCCATTTTGGCGCGACATCACGTCGCAGAAGGACGGACGAACTGGCAGAGGTTACCATCTGTACGTGACAGAAAAACCAAAGTGATATCACCTTTATGTAAGTCATCTGTTCTCGTACCACTGAAGGAACCGCCATGCCGATCATAGTCGAGCTGCTGCACGAAGCCACTTATCAGGATCAGCAAGACCTGCAAAAAATTTACCGCGACGCCCCGGAATGGCTGTTCGCCCCGTTTTCAGGGGAGTTGCAGCTGATCGAAGGCTGCCTGGGCGATGGTTCGCTGATCGCTGGACGCTTCAATGACCGGTTGCTCGGAGCGGCTCGTTTGCAGAGGCAAACTGATGTTTGGCACTTGTCCCAACTATGCGTGCGAAAAATTACCCGTCGTCGTGGCGTTGCCGAGCGCTTGGTGAAAGAAGCGCAGAAAATGGCGTCGCAATCGGGCGTGACATTGCGTCTGCTGGCGCCCGCCGGGCATCTCGAAGCTCAGGCACTGGCCGCCAAGCTGAAAGTGCCGCTGGATGTGCTGCCGGCGTGATCGCTGACCGGTCGTCCGCTTCGGAGCGCTATACTCCCCGGCTAAATTTCGAATTCGACTAACTACAAGGACTCGCCCATGAAAGCGTTCGGCAAAATCCTGGGTCTGGTACTTCTCGGGCTGTTGCTGATCATTGTGGCGCTGGGCTTTGCCCTGACCCACCTCTTCGATCCCAACGACTATAAAGACGAGATTCGCCAGATTGCCCGCGACAAGGCCCACATCGAGCTGACGCTCAATGGCGATATCGGTTGGAGCCTGTTCCCGTGGCTTGGCCTGGAATTGCACGAAGCCAGTGTCGCGACCCTGGCCAAACCCACCGAACCGTTTGCCGACTTGCAGATGCTTGGCCTGTCCGTGCGCGTGCTGCCGCTGCTGCGCCGCGAAGTGCAGATGAGTGACGTGCGCGTCGAAGGCCTTAACCTGCGCCTGAACCGCGACAAGGACGGCCACGGCAATTGGGAAGACATCGGCAAGGCCCCGGCGCCAGCCACCCCGGCCACGCCACCGGCCACTGCTGGCGAACCTGCACCTGCGCCGGCCACCACCGCCCAGGCGGAAAAACCGGCCCAGCCGATTCGCCTGGATATCGACAGCCTGACCGTCAACAACGCGCGCGTTGAATACAACGACGAGAAGACCGGCAAGCAGTTCAGCGCCGAAAGCATTCAGCTGAGTACCGGCCCGGTCCACGACTCGACCAACATTCCGGTCAAACTCACCGCGTTCCTCGGCACCAATCAGCCGGTCTTGCGTGTACGCACCGAGCTCAATGGCGAGTTGCGTTTCGAACGCGCCTTGCAGCGCTACAAATTCGAGGACATGAAGCTCTCCGGCGAAGTCGCCGGCGATCCGCTGCAAGGCAAGACCATGACCTTCGCTGCCCAAGGCCAGTTGCTGCTGGATAAAGCCGCGAACGTCGCCGAATGGACCGGCATCAAGATCTCTGCCAACCAATTGCGCGCACTGGGCGAACTGAAGGTCAACGACCTCGACAAGACGCCGCAAATCAGCGGCGGCCTTTCGATCGCCCAGTTCGACCTGGCGAAATTCGTCGACAGCATTGGCCAGAAACTCCCGGCCATGGCCGAAGGCAGCCTGAGCAAAGTCGAACTGGTCAGCCGCCTGGCGGGCACGCCTTCCAGCCTGTCGCTCGACAACCTCAACCTGAAAGTCGACGACAGCACCTTCAGCGGCCGCATCGCTGTCGAGGACTTCGCCAAGCAATCGCTACGCGCAGCCCTCAAGGCTGACACCTTCAACGTCGACCGTTACCTGCCACCGAAATCCGCCGAAGCCAGTAGCGCGACGCAAGTGCGTCAGGCCGAAGTCGCCAGCACCGAAGCCGATGCCATGGCAGGCGCCGGCAGCACACCGCTACCGAACGCACCAACCAAAACCGCATGGAGCACCGAACGCCTGTTGCCGGTAGAACGCTTGAGCAAGCTCGACGTGCAGGCCGACCTGACCTTCGGCCAGTTGACCCTCGATAAGCTGCCGATCCAGAACGCAGCGCTCAAGGCTTCCGGCCAGGGCGGCCTGCTGACCCTGGAGGACCTGCGCGGCGACCTGTACGGCGGCAACTTCGAAGCCAAGGGCACCCTGGACGTGCGCCAGGAAGTGCCGGCGCTGAACATGCAGACGCGTATCACCAAAGTGCCGGTGGAAAAAATCCTCGAAAGCCAAGGGAAGAATCCGCCGGTCAAAGGCCTGGTGACGCTCAACAGCGCGTTGACCGGCAGCGGCAATAGCCAGCAAGCACTGATCGACAGCCTCAACGGCAACGCCAGTTTCGTCATCAATAACGGCGTGCTGCTCAATGCCAATCTTGAGCAACAGCTGTGCAAAGGTATCGCCACCCTGAACCGCAAATCCCTGAGCGGCGAGCCACGGGGCAAGGACACACCGTTCCAGGAGCTCAAGGGCAACCTGACCTTGCGCAACGGCGTGGCCAGCAACCCGGACCTGAAAGTGCGCATCCCGGGCATGACCGTGAAGGGTGACGGCGACGTCGACCTGCGGGTGCTGGGCATGGATTACCGCGTGGGCATCGTCGTCGAAGGCGACAAGAGCGACATGCCAGACCCGGCCTGCCAGGTCGGCGAGAAGTTCGTCGGCATCGAGTGGCCGCTGCGCTGCCGTGGCCCGCTGGAACTGGGCGCCAAGGCGTGCCGTCTCGATAACGAACGCATGGGCCAGGTCGCGAGCAAACTGGCGGGCGACAAACTCAGCGAAAAAATCGACGAAAAGCTTGGCGACAAGGTCAGCCCTGAACTGAAAAATGCGTTGAAGGGGCTGTTCAAGCGATGAAAGCCGAGCAGTTTTCAACGGCGGTGCTGGACTGGTACGACCGCCACGGCCGTCACGATTTGCCTTGGCAACAAGGCATCACGCCGTATCGGGTGTGGGTCTCGGAGATCATGCTGCAGCAAACCCAGGTCAGCACCGTGCTGAATTACTTCGACCGCTTCATGGCTTCGTTGCCGACGGTCGAGGCCTTGGCCGCCGCGCCTGAAGACGAAGTGCTGCACCTGTGGACCGGCCTCGGTTACTACACTCGCGCGCGCAATTTGCAGAAGACCGCGAAGATTGTCGTGGCCGAGTACGGCGGCGAGTTTCCCCGAGATGTCGAAAAGCTTGTCGAGCTGCCAGGCATCGGCCTTTCCACGGCCGGCGCCATCGCCAGCCTGAGCATGGGCCTGCGGGCGCCGATCCTCGATGGCAACGTCAAACGGGTGCTGGCGCGCTTTACCGCGCAAGAGGGATATCCGGGCGAGCCGAAGGTCGCCAAACAGCTGTGGGCGAACGCTGAGCGATTCACGCCGCATGATCGGGTCAACGCCTACACCCAGGCGATGATGGATCTGGGCGCCACGCTCTGCACCCGCAGCAAACCGAGTTGCCTGCTGTGCCCGCTGGAAAAGGGCTGCGAAGCGCACATGCTCGGCCTGGAAACCCGCTACCCGATCCCCAAACCGCGCAAGACCGTGCCACAGAAGCGCACGTTGATGCCGATGCTCGCCAACGGCCAAGGCGCGATTCTGCTTTATCGCCGGCCTTCTACGGGCTTATGGGGCGGTTTGTGGAGCCTGCCGGAACTCGATGACCTCGACGACCTGCAACATCTGGCCACGCAACACTCGCTGGAACTGGGCAGCCAACAAGCGCTGCCGAGCCTGGTCCACACCTTCAGCCACTTTCAGTTGTCCATCGAACCCTGGCTGGTTCAGGTCCAGGAGGCCGGCCATCACGTGGCCGAGGCCGACTGGCTCTGGTATAACCTCGCCACCCCGCCGCGCCTGGGCCTTGCCGCCCCGGTCAAAACCTTGCTCGAACGCGCGGCCGCCGTATTGAACGCAGGAGAGTTGTCATGACCCGCACCATCATGTGCCGCAAGTACAAAGAAGAATTGCCCGCCCTGGAGCGCGCTCCATTCCCGGGCGCCAAAGGTCAGGACATTTTTGACCACGTCTCGGCCAAGGCCTGGGCCGACTGGCAGAAACACCAGACCCTGCTGATCAACGAAAAGCGCCTGAACATGATGAACGCCGAAGACCGCAAATACCTTCAGGGCGAGATGGACAAGTACTTCTCTGGCGAGGAATACGCCAAGGCTGACGGCTACGTTCCGCCGGCAGAATAATCCCGATTTATCGGGGGTCGGAACGTAAGCGACGGTAATAGTTAAATTTTTTTTGAAAACTTGCTTGACGACCCCCTGAAAAACCCGTTTAATGCGCCCCGTTGCCCAGATAGCTCAGTCGGTAGAGCAGGGGATTGAAAATCCCCGTGTCGGCGGTTCGATTCCGTCTCTGGGCACCAAATACCGAAAACCCTGAATCGCAAGATTCAGGGTTTTTTTTATGCCTGAGATTTGATAACGACGGTCCAGCGCAGCACAGACGCCAGAAAAACAATCACTCTTTAGTACGCTGGCTTGATGATGGCACCATGCTATGATTTTCCGCGTGCATGGAATAAAGCCAACTGATCCCGATGCCCCCGCATCCGAATCAGTCGATACAGGATAGAGACAGCGCAAGGAGTGCGTGCTTTTCACCCCTCCCCGCAAAACACTGCCCTTCCCTGTTCGACGACACGAAGCCAGCCTTCCAGGCACGCTCCCTTCTCGAAAGTCCTGAACATGGAACAGTTATGTCCGACATCAACGAACTGAAAGACAAGATCAACACCAAAACCTTGAACATGGTCCTGCTGTCGATTGCGACCGCCGGGATCTACTTGCTGTTGTGGTTGTACAAGAGCAACCAGAAGATCAACGAAACCACGAAAATCAAAGTGGCAGACGACACTTACATTATCTGGGTCGCCGTCTGCCTTGGCTGGAGCGGCGCGTTGTCGAACCTGGGCGACGTGTTGTTCGACTCACTTTCCGGCATTCTGCTGATCGCATTGAACGCGCTGTACATCGTGTGGGCCTTCAAGGCAAAAAACGCGCTGTCGGAATACGCCCTCAACGAGCACAAAATCGACCTGCGCATGAACGGGTTCTACACCTTCTTCCTGAACATTTTTTACGTGAATTACTGCATCAACGACTTGCCTGAAGAGCAGCGTAAACAACTGATCCTGCGCGGCCAAACGACGCAAGCCTGATCAACTGGCGAGGGGCAGTCTCCACGGACTGCCACCGTCACTCATCACCCTTCCAGTTGAACACCAGATTACGCACGCCAGCGCTGCCGACATCTGTCGTGTCGCGCTTTGCCTCACCATTACGGGTGGCGACCACGGTGTACTTGCCAGCCGGTAACTGGACGTAAACCAGAGGCCCTGCCTGACTGAGTGTCAGTACTGATTGACCTTGAGCACCCTGGATAACCAATTCAACATCCGGTACATATTTGCCCTCCGCTCCAATGGAGAAGGTCATGTGCAGGTTATAGCCATTCGATTGCTGGATGGCCTTCGCTTCATCCTCGCCAATACCGCCGGACAAATAGGTAATCCCGTTCTGTTCCTGCCGCTGAATCTGTACGCCTGAACTGTCGATGGGCTCAAGGCTCGCGGCCCCTGACATGACGGCAAACATCAGCACACCGACGGTGGCGATAGGCAACATTAGGGAATGGATGGACTTCATGATGGTGACTCCCGGGCTCCACAGAACCCAATCTTTACTCCTTTTAGATTTCTCGCTGATTGCTCAAGTTTTAGATTGATTGGGACTTGAGCTCACTGCGAATCGGACTACACGCTGTATTCCTCAAGCACGCATTCCAGTCGGATTGCTCCTGCAAAACGAATCCGGTATTTCCTGCGGATTTCCGGGCTTCGCCCGGCATCGCCGCCCTGCACTTTCTTGCCATCCTCTTTCGCCTGTTCCTCCAGCTGCGGAAGACTTCATGAGCATCGTCAAAACCGAAATCACTAAAGACCCCCAACTCGCCTCTCTGGTGGGAGACCTTGGGGAATTGATACGTCAGGCACGCCAGAAGGTGCTGCGAGCGGTCGATACCGTTCAGGTGCAAACGTGCTGGCAGATTGGACGGCATATTGTCGAGTTCGAGCAGGAAGGGGCTCGGCGGGCGGCCTACGGCAAGCGCTTGCTTCCAACACTGGCCAAAACTCTTACTACGCAATTTGGAAAAGGTTTTGATGAACGCAACCTGCGCTATATGCGGGACTTTTATCAGACCTTTCCAATTTGGGACGCAGTGCGTTCCGAATTGAGCTGGACCCACTACCGCAGGCTACTGCGTGTCGATAATGAACACGCCCGTCACTGGTACATGTACGAATCTGCCATACAAAACTGGTCATCCCGCGCCCTGGAACGCCAGATCAACACCCTGTACTACGAACGTTTGTTAGCAAGTCGCGACCGCCCCGCCGTCAAACAGGAAGCCGCAATCAACATCCAGAAAATGAACGCACACCCTAGAGATTTCATCAGGGATCCGGTAATGCTGGAATTTCTGGGCCTGCCCGACGCGGGCCTGACCCAGGAAACCGATCTCGAACAAGCACTGATCCAGCAGCTTCAAGCCTTCCTGCTTGAACTGGGCAAAGGCTTTGCCTTCATCGCCCGCCAACAACGCATCAGCACCGACAGCAAAGACTTCTACATCGACCTGGTGTTCTACAACTACCTGCTCAAATGCTTCGTTATCTTCGATCTAAAGCGCGGCGAACTGACCCACCAGGATGTCGGCCAGATGGACATGTACGTGCGGATGTACGACGACCTCAAACGCGGAGCGGAGGACGGCCCCACCGTCGGCATCATTCTCTGCGCTCAGAAAGATGAATCGGTGGTGCGCTATTCAGTGCTGGAGGGCAACGAGCAACTGTTCGCCAGTAAGTACAAGCTGGTATTGCCGAGCGAAGAGGAATTTCGTGCGGAGCTGGATCGGGAACGCGCCGTGCTTGAGGACCGACAACACAATCGAACGTTGTAAAACGACGGGCGCATTGTTCACAAGCGGTGTGAGGACTATCGTTGGCAACTACCCGCAAAGGTCCAAAGCCGATGAATTTGCAGGACATGCCTTCACTGTCACCGACTCAGATCGAATTGCCGCTGACCACCGACACTGCTGGCGAACCGTTCAAGGAGCCCGCCGCAGACGGCTTCATCCTCGGCGGCTTCACATGGCGGCACGCCTCTCAGGACGTCGCGCGCCCAGTCGTCATCATCAACGCGGCCACCTCGGTTCGTTGCCGGCACTATTCGCGCTTCGCCGACTACCTGTTCGCCAACGATTTCGATGTCATCACCTATGACTACCGCGGCATCGGCGAGTCGCGCCCAATGTCGTTGAAAGGGTTGGAGGCGTCATGGTCCGATTGGGGCGCGCTGGATTTCGAGGCGATGCTCAACCGCGCGCAGCGCGAATTCCCCGGCCAACCCATCGACGTTGTCGGCCACAGCTTTGGAGGCTGTGCAGCGGGCCTGGGAGCGTCCGGGCATTTGATTCGGCACTTGGTGACGGTCGGCGCGCAATTCGCTTACTGGCGCGACTATGCGCCCGCTCATCGCTGGCGAATGTTCGGTAAGTGGCATGTGGTGATGCCGCTGATGACCCTGCTGTACGGCTACTTCCCCGGCAAGCGTCTCGGCTGGCTGGAGGACACGCCCGCCGCGGTGGTTCGCGACTGGAGCACGCCCACTGCGCGCTACGAAACGCGGCCCAGTGGTCGTGTCATGCACGCGAAGACCGGTCGGCTTCCCTTTGCATCCGTTACCGCAAAAACGCTGGCGATCAGCATCAGCGACGATCCTTACGGTACGATTGCCGCCATTGAACGTCTGCTCGGCTACTTCACCGGCAGTACAAACACCCACCTGCGAATCACCCCCGAAGACATCGGCGAAGAAGAAGTCGGACATTTCGCCTTTTTTCGCAGCGCATACCAAGCCACACTATGGCCCATTGCATTGTCCTGGTTGCAGACCGGCGAACTGGCCCCCGATATACCCGGGCGGCGAGTGCCACGCAACTGATTGACCCGCCCCTCTCACCGAATGACGGAACGACACCCATGGCATCCGCCAACAAGCAGAACAAACGCGCTTCCCGCGCCAAAGCCAAGGCCAAGCAGAACCGCACCCAACGGGCCGTCGCGCCGGTCGAGCTGGACCCGAACGACGATCGCATCGACTTCGAGTCGGTGGACCTGACCGAACTGTTCAAGAAAATGATCGACGCGGAAAAAACCAGCCAGCAAGCGACGTGCGTGGCCTTCCTCGAAGACCCGCTGCTGGAACTGGTGTACGAGCAGGAAGGCGAAGAAGGCGCGATGGATTTCATCCTCGCGGCGCTGATCGAATATCGCCAATGGTCCACCGAAGTCGATGAGGCCGGCGCCCTGGCGTGGATCGAATCACCGGCCTTCCAGGCTGACTACGTCGCGGCGTCCGACATCATTGCGGCCCAAACCCAACAGAAAGCGAACGGAATTTAATGGCATCCCTGAACAAGCAGCAAAAACGCGCCAAACGCGCCAAGATCAAAGCCAAGCAAATCAACATCCACGGCCGCAAACCCGCCGCGCTAGACGATGATCTGGGCGAAATCGGCGAGCCGATCCCGGAATACACCCTGGCGATGTTCAGCAAAATGCGCGACGCGGAAGCCATCAGCCGTGGCGACATGCTGAAGATCCTGCTATCGGACCTCGCAGGGATCATCAGCGACCATCCAGAACTGCTGGACATGGAAAACGCCGACAATGAAGCCATGGCTGCCACTCACCTGGCCGCCGACATGCTGATCGACTACCGCATGTGGACCGATGGCATGGACCGCGATGCCGCACAGGCGTGGCTGACCGATCCGCAGTTCATCACTGATTTTGGCGATGCGCTGGACAGCTATCGTCAGTCGTTGGATGCGCAGGAAGAAAAGAGCGAATAAATACTCGCCTGGGAAAACTAAAACGGCCGCTTGTCATCACTGACAGCGGCC
The DNA here is from genome assembly GCF_900095275.1 of Pseudomonas sp. UMAB-40. NCBI lineage: Bacteria > Pseudomonadati > Pseudomonadota > Gammaproteobacteria > Pseudomonadales > Pseudomonadaceae > Pseudomonas > Pseudomonas sp. UMAB-40. Next base: position 166,273 of record NZ_LT607551.1, on the reverse strand, counting down.
GTTTTTTTACAACCTTCAAAACAACAATCAGGCAGCAACACCTTCCAGACGCGGAATTTCAATACCGATCTTGGCGCTGGCATAGTTCAGATCGCCTTTGGCGATGGATTGAGCCTTGTAACCGGCGCCGATCAGGTCCTGCACGTACAGCTTGTTGTAGATGAACATGAACACCAGGTTGCTGAGGCTGAACGTGAAGCAGGCCACGACGAACATGATCGCTGCCCACTTGAAATCACCACGGAACAAGGCCGGGAAAAAGCCAAAGAAAAACACAGTCCACGAGAAGCCGATTGGCGCTTCTTTCATGGCTCCGGTGTTAGGGTTTTTGAACACAACCGATGTAAACGCCATGCCTGACTCCTTGATGCCCCAATGGGTTGGCTGAATGGCCGGGCTATCTCCATGCAGTTCGTTTAAACGCAAGCACACGCAAATGCATCTGTGACTCGCGTCAGATGAGGGAGCAGGCAAGAAAGGGTCCGGGGCTTTAGCCAGGAAGGCTGGGGGCGTCGAACAATCCGTGTCCTGAAACTCCATCGTATCCCGCAACAGCGAGATACACATTCGGCGAGAAGGCTACTATCTGGCCATCATCCTGTCCATCAGATAGCCACTCGTAACTCACCTGAATGAAAGCAAAAACGACCGCGATCATTTCTGATGGCGGTCGTTTCTATGCTTCAACAGCGCTTGTCTTGAATCAGGACACTCAGCGCGCTACTGCTGCGATCAGCTTTTCGTTGCGACGACGGCGCGCCACAAACAAGCCAGCAGCCACAACCAACAAGCTCAGCAGACCGGTCGCGAGGATCTCCACGCGATGGGCGTCCTGGAACAGCATGATGGTCAGGGCCGCGACGATGAAGATGATCACCGCGTAGGTCAGGACCGGGAACAGCCACATGCTGAAGGCGATTTTTTCACCGCGAGCCATACGCTGTTTGCGCATACGCAGTTGCGAAATCGCGATCACCAGGTACACCAGCAGCGCGATGGCGCCGGAACTGGCCAACAGGAATTCGAACACCGCAGCCGGGGCCACATAGTTGGCGAACACAGCGAGGAAGGCTGCACCGGTGGACAGCATGACGGCCCAGTACGGCGTGCCGCTTTTGTTGGTGCGCTGGGAAACGGCTGGTGCATCGCCGCGCTTGCCCAGGGAGAACATCATGCGCGATGCGGTGTAGAGCGCCGAGTTCAGGCAGCTGGTCACAGCAACCAACACCACGATGTCGACGATCAACTTGGCATTCGGGATGCCCATGCGCTCAAGCACGGTCTGGTAAGAACCGACAGCGGCCAGGACCGGGTCATTCCATGGCACCAGGGCCACGACGATGAAGATCGACACGAGGTAGAACAAGCCGATCCGCCAGATCACCGAGTTGGTGGCCTTGGAGATTTGCTGGCCTGGGTTCTTCGATTCCGCGGCCGCAATGGTCACGATCTCGGTGCCCATGAAGGAAAACATGGTGGTCAGAATGGCGCCCAGTACCGCGCCCATGCCGTTTGGCAGGAAGCCCTGGGTGTCGAACAGATGGGCAACGCCGCTGACCTGGCTGTTCGGCAGGAAGCCGAAGATCGCCATGATGCCGAGGCCGATGAAACCGATGATCGCGATGACTTTGACCAGGGCGAACCAGAATTCGAACTCACCGTAGTTCTTCACGCTGAACAGGTTGGTCACTGTCAGCAGCAAAGTGATGACCAAAGTGAAGGCCCAGATCGCCACATTCGGGAACCAGGCATGCAGGATGGTCGCGGCGGCGTTGGCCTCCAGCGGAATCACCAACACCCAGAACCACCAGTACAACCAGCCGATGGTGAACCCGGCCCAATGACCGATCGCGCGATCGGCGTACGTCGAAAAGGAGCCGGTATCGGGCGACGCGACGGCCATCTCGCCGAGCATGCGCATGACCAGCACCACCAGGGCACCGGCGGCGGCGTAGGCCAACAGCACGGCCGGGCCTGCGGCGGCGATGGCGTGGCCGGAGCCGACGAACAGGCCGGCGCCGATAACCCCGGCGATCGACAACATGGTCACATGACGCGGTTTGAGCCCCTGTTCGAGGCCATTGGAGCTTGGGGTACTGCTCATTGAAACTACCTTTGTAAGGGAAAGCGATGTGCATCCATCCTGTCTGGCGTTCCTTCTCGTAAAAAGAAACCAACAGGGCGTTCCGTATTCCGCACGCAATAATTGCGCCAAAATGTTTCAAACTCCTCAAGCACGGGGCTTGTGGCGTGACCGGACAGTCATCGCAAGTCCTTGAGATTAATGGCAATTTGCCAGAGCGTTACCCTGCGACCCACTTTAAGAACGAACCAGCGCACCGGAAACACACCCGAAAATGAGTCGACGCACAATAAAAGTGCAGATCAGGAACGTTTGGCCGGTTAGTGCTTCCAACACCCCGTCAAAGCTGGCACCATCGCGCCCTTTTTTACGCGACACCCGCAGGGCAGCTGGTTCAAACGGCTGTTCGGTTGATAGCAGCGCGACAGTCTGCTGTACCGATGCGACAACCTGCCACATGCCACCCGTTTACCGCCCGTAGCGCTGTTGGCTGCCATTCAGACGCTATGCTAGCTTGGCCGCCTCGCCAGGAAGGCCAACCAACAGCAGGAGCGAAACACTATGAGGAACGCACATGGCTGAGGCCACGCCCGCGCTTGAAATCCGCAACTTGCACAAACGCTACGGACAGCTTGAGGTGCTCAAAGGCATCTCGCTGACCGCCCGCGACGGCGACGTGATCTCGATCCTGGGTTCTTCCGGTTCCGGCAAGTCCACATTCCTGCGCTGCATCAACCTGCTGGAAAACCCGCACCAGGGCCAGATCCTGGTGGCCGGTGAAGAACTCAAGCTCAAAGCCGCCAAGAACGGCGAACTGGTGGCTGCCGACGGCAAGCAGATCAACCGCCTGCGCAGCGAGATTGGTTTTGTGTTTCAAAACTTTAATCTGTGGCCGCACATGAGCGTGCTCGACAACATCATCGAAGCCCCGCGCCGGGTGCTCGGCCAGAGCAAAGCCGAAGCCATCGAAGTCGCCGAAGCCCTGCTGGCCAAGGTCGGTATCGCTGACAAACGCCACGCCTATCCGGCGCAACTGTCCGGCGGCCAGCAACAACGCGCGGCCATCGCTCGCACGTTGGCGATGCAGCCCAAGGTGATCCTGTTCGACGAACCCACCTCCGCCCTTGACCCGGAAATGGTCCAGGAAGTACTTAATGTCATCCGCGCACTGGCCGAAGAAGGCCGCACCATGCTGCTGGTCACCCACGAAATGGGGTTCGCCCGTCAGGTGTCCAGCGAGGTGGTGTTCCTCCACCAGGGCCTGGTAGAAGAGCAAGGATCGCCACAGCAGGTGTTCGACAACCCGCTTTCGGCGCGCTGCAAACAATTCATGTCCAGCAACCGCTAACGGAGCTACCCGCATGCAGAACTACAAAAAAATCTTTCTGGCCGCAGCCGTCACCCTGGCGTTCAGCGCCGGTGCCATGGCCGAAACCTTGAAGATGGGCATCGAAGCGGCCTACCCGCCGTTCAACAACAAAGATGCCAGTGGCAATGTCGTCGGCTTCGACAAAGAAATCGGCGACGCCCTGTGCGCCAAGATGAAAGTCGACTGCACCGTGGTCACGTCCGACTGGGACGGCATCATCCCGGCCCTGAACGCCAAGAAGTTCGACTTCCTGATCTCCTCGATGTCGATCACCGACGAGCGCAAGCAAGCGGTGGACTTCACCGACCCGTACTACTCCAACAAGCTGCAGTTCATCGCGCCAAAAGACAAAGAGTTCAAAACCGACAAGGATTCCCTGCAGGGCAAAGTGATCGGCGCACAACGTGCGACCCTCGCCGGCACCTGGATGGAAGACAACATGCCCGGCGTTGAAGTCAAACTCTACGACACCCAGGAAAACGCTTACCTGGACCTGACTTCCGGTCGTCTGGACGGCATCCTGGCGGACAAGTACGTCAACTACGAATGGCTGAAAAGCGACGCCGGTCGTTCGTATGAGTTCAAGGGCGACCCGGTGGAAGAAAGCGACAAGATCGGTATCGCTGTACGTAAAGGCGACACCCTGCGCGCGAAGCTGAACCTGGCCTTGAAAGAAATCGTCGAGGACGGCACTTACAAGAAGATCAACGACAAGTACTTCCCGTTCAGCATCTATTGATTCTGACTTGCCTGGCCGGTGCCGTTCTCTGACGGCGCCAGTCCTTGGCATTGCCTGCTGCACATTGAAAAGAAATCCATGACTATCGATCTCTACGGATTCGGTCCGGCGCTCGCCGCTGGCGCGCTGATGACTGTGAAACTGGCACTCTCGGCCTTGTGCCTGGGGCTGGTGCTCGGTCTGCTCGGCGCCTTGGCCAAGACTTCCCCGTACAAGCCGCTGCAATGGCTTGGCGGCACTTATTCGACACTGGTTCGCGGCATCCCGGAATTGCTTTGGGTGCTGTTGATCTACTTCGGTACGGTCAACCTGATGCGTGCACTGGGTGAGTTTTTCGGCAATCCCGACCTCGAGCTCAATGCCTTCGCCGCCGGCGTGATTGCGCTGGGGCTGTGCTTTGGCGCCTACGCCACGGAAGTGTTTCGTGGGGCGATCCTGGCGATTCCCAAAGGTCACCGTGAGGCCGGCGTTGCGCTGGGCCTGTCGAAGTTTCGCATCTTCACCCGGTTGATCATGCCGCAGATGTGGCGCATCGCCCTGCCCGGTTTGGGCAACTTGTTCATGATCCTGATGAAGGACACCGCACTCGTGTCGGTGATCGGCCTGGAAGAAATCATGCGTCACGCGCAAATCGGCGTGACCGTGTCCAAGCAACCGTTCACCTTCTATATGGTGGCCGCGTTCATGTACCTGGGTCTGACCATTCTGGCCATGACGGGCATGTACTTCATGGAAAAACGTGCCGCTCGCGGCTTCGCGAGGAGCACCCAATGAACTGGGAAGTCATCATCAAGTGGCTGCCGAAACTGGCTCAGGGCGCAACATTGACCCTCGAACTGGTGGCCATCGCCGTCATCGCGGGTTTGCTGCTGGCCATTCCGCTGGGCATCGCGCGCTCGTCGCGGCTTTGGTACGTGCGGGCATTTCCCTACGCCTACATCTTCTTTTTCCGTGGTACGCCGTTGCTGGTTCAGCTGTTCCTCGTCTACTACGGCCTGGCGCAATTCGATGCGATCCGTAACAGCGCGATGTGGCCCTACCTGCGCGATCCGTTCTGGTGCGCCACGGCGACCATGACCCTGCACACGGCGGCCTACATCGCTGAAATTCTGCGCGGCGCGATTCAGGCGATCCCGCCAGGCGAGATCGAAGCCGCGCGGGCGCTGGGCATGTCCCGGCCAAAAGCGCTGTTCTACATCATCCTGCCCCGTGCGGCGCGTATCGGCCTGCCGGCCTACAGCAACGAAGTGATCCTGATGCTCAAGGCCAGCGCACTGGCCAGCACCGTGACCCTGCTGGAACTGACCGGCATGGCGCGCACCATCATTGCCCGGACCTACCTGCCGGTGGAGATCTTCTTCGCCGCGGGCATGTTCTACCTGCTGATGGCTTACGTGCTGGTGCGCGGCTTCAAGCTGCTGGAGCGCTGGTTGCGCGTCGATGCCTGCCAAGGGCGTTGATTCCCACGTGCTGACGGGCGAGGCCCTACTCGCCCGTTTCACGGCGCTGGATGCTTTTCTGATTGAGCATCAGGCGTTGTGGAAGCCTCGTCCGTTTACTCATCTGCAGCTTCCTTGGGAAGCGTCCTACCCGGAACTGGCATTGTGGCTACGCAGCCGGTCGCTGGAGGACGCGGAAAGTAGCCATAACCAACCCGGTTTGCTGGACGCGCCGCAGCCGTTTACTGCGTTGGCGGCGTTGTCCCTTGAGTTGAGTTCGGTGGGCGAATTGCCGGCGCATGCACTGGAAGCGGCCGGGCATCGATTGAATGTCGATGTGCCCGGACGCAAGTGGCAGCAGATTGAAGCGTTCGCCAGTCGCTTGTCGTTTACCTCGCCGCCCAGGCATTGGCTGGATTGGTGTTCAGGCAAGGGCCACTTGGGTCGGCGGTTGCTGCAACACGGCCAACAACTGACGTGTCTGGAATACGACCCGGCGCTGGTGTCCAGCGGCCAGGCCCTCAGTCAACGCCATCACCTGCATGCGCTGCATGTTGAACAGGATGTGCTCGCGGCTGACGCTGCGTCTTTCTTGAGTCCCGACCACACGCCAGTAGCGCTGCACGCCTGCGGAGATTTGCACGTGCGGCTCATTCAGCTCGCCAGTGCGTCAGGCTGTAAACAATTGGCCATCGCGCCCTGCTGCTATAACCGGATTAGTCGTCCTGCGTACCAACCGCTTTCCTCGGCCGGTTTGCGATCCGACCTACAACTCTCCCTCGACGATCTCTCGTTGCCGATGAGCGAAACCGTCACCGCCGGGGCTCGTGTCAGACGTCAGCGCGACACTTCCATGGCCCGGCGCCTCGGCTTCGACCTGCTGCAAAGACAACTGCGTGGCGTTGACGAGTACCTGCCAACTCCCTCCCTACCGAGTGCCTGGCTGGATAAAACCTTCGCCGACTACTGCCATCATTTGGCCGCACTGAAAGAGTTATCCACAATCGGCCCGCAAGATTGGTCAGCACTCGAAGCCGCTGGCTGGCAGCGACTTGCCGAAGTGCGCAATCTGGAGTTGCTGCGCGGCCTTTTCCGACGCCCGCTAGAGCTTTGGCTGGTACTCGATCGGGCACTTTTCCTGGCCGATCAGGGCTACACCGTTCGCCTCGGCACCTTCTGCGAAACCCCGCTCACGCCGCGCAATTTCCTGTTCCTGGCGGAACGTCCATAAAAAGCCACAGCCTGTGGATAACTCTGTTGATGAAATTATCGTGGATCCAATATAAGCGCCTGTTTCAGGGGTGAAACGCTACTGTTCAATTTTCGTACACATGATAAAAAACCGAGAAAAACAGGCATTTGCGTACAAATGAGAATGGGTCCGCAAAAATGTCATGAGCGATACTTCCGAGTGCGCCCGTTGTGCATAAGCATCCGACGAAAAGGACATAACCGCCGAAACCCGGTCGCGTTCGGCGGAAAATTGCGTGCCGCGACCACCCTTGTTATACAGGCAGACAAGAGCGCCAACAGTGCGCTCACGAACAAGAAATCTCTGACAGACAGGAAGCCACAGTGACGTTCATTTCTTACGCACAGAATTTCGAAGACATACGCCTGTGGCGCGCCCTCAAAACTGTCGAAAACGGCTTCTACATCGACGTCGGTGCCAACCATCCCACCCACGACTCCGTGACTAAAGCTTTTTATGACCGTGGCTGGACCGGCATCAACGTCGAACCGATGCCAAATTACTACGACGCTCTGTGCCAGGAACGCCCCAACGACACCAACCTGCAATGCGTGGCCGGTGAAAGCGCCAACGACCTGACCTTCTACGGCATCGCCGGCACCGGCCTCTCCACCCTCGACCCGGCCATGGCGCAAATGCACAAAGACGCCGGCATGGACGTGCGCAGCCAAACCGTCCAATCCCGCACCCTGACCTCCATCTGCGAAGAACACGCCCAGGGCCGCGAGATCCACTTCCTGAAAATCGACGTCGAAGGCCACGAAGAAACCGTCCTGCGCGGCATGGACTTCAGCCAATGGCGGCCGTGGGTCATCCTCATCGAAACCCCATGGGACCGCGACCAGACCTGGGAAACCCTCGTCACCGACGCCGGCTATCAGTCCATCCTGTTCGACGGCATCAACACCTATTACCTGGCCAACGAACACCTGAACCTAAAACCTGCCTTCGACATCCCGCCGTGCAACCTGGACGAGTTCCAGTTCTGCAAAGGCCACAACTTCAGCCACCCCGTCAGCGACGCCGAACACCAGCTCGCCGCCGCCCTGCAACGCGCTGAACAGGCCGAAGCACAGCTGCGAGCGATGCAAAACAGTCGAACCTGGAAAGCCCTTCAGAAACTCAAGAAAACACTCCTTCGAGCCTGACTTGAAGGCTGCGTAAAAATAGTCTGAATTCAGGGGTTTACAGAACCAACCCAATCGCTATAATCGTCGCCCTAACACGCCGGTATAGCTCAGTTGGTAGAGCAACTGACTTGTAATCAGTAGGTCCCGGGTTCGACTCCTGGTGCCGGCACCATACGCAATACCGAAAAAGGCTCACCGAAAGGTGGGCCTTTTTCGTTTATGGATTTTACGCTCCTGAGTTTCCCCTGCTCGCTCCCCGTTTCGTGTTCGCTCCTCTTCCGCCCCTCTCGCTCCGAATCGACGCATCCAATTCTGGCACCGGCTGTCTACATACATCACCGAAACGATGAGCGGTTACGGTCGAAAATCAGTGAGGCGGCATAATGACAGCAGTGCTGATGCACAACCTGCCACTTCTCTCCGCCGTTGCGAGCCCCTTTGTAATGAACACCGAACGACGTTACTCGATCATCTTGGAGCACAGCGCCGAGGTGCTGCTTGAACATGCACCCATGGCGCAGATAGAGGCATTTTGGGACGCCAACGATACCCGCTACTTCGGGTTGCGCATGGAGGACGAACACAGCGCACACGCACGAGTGATTGTTACGGACGAAGTCCCCGACGACGAAGATGTGGAGCTTTTCTGTCTGTAGCGAATGGGATCCCTCGACATCTACGAGAGGTGGGGGGTGCCCAGATGATTCTCAGATCTATTTTTCAGATCTGGTGCCAACACCAAACAATAAAGCCCTCGTAGAAGTAGGAGGGCTTTGTTGTTTCTGGGTTCTGGATTTTTATCCACCGGCCAGCAAGTCACTCAAACTCCGTCGAAACCGCAAGATGCTCCCACGCATCAATTTCTGCCTGAAGCTGCGCAATCTTTTCACGCACCAACCTCACCGCATCCTTACCCAGCAACAGATGAACCGGCGGCTTTTCAGCAGCGACCAGTGTCAGTAACGCCTGGGCAGCTTTGTGCGGATCACCGGCCTGCTGACCACTCTTCTCTTCCCGCGCCTTGCGCACTGGATCGAACACCGCGTCGTAGTCACTAACGGTGCGACCGGATCGGATCATCGAGCGCCCCGCCCATTCGGTCCGAAATGAGCCAGGTGCCATGGCGGTAACGTGGATGCCCAGGCTTTCGACTTCTTTGGCCAGCGCTTCGCTGACGCCTTCAAGGGCGAATTTGCTGCCGCTGTAGTAAGCGATGCCCGGTAAGGTGATGAAGCCGGCCATGGAGGTGATGTTGACGATATGCCCGCTGCGCCGTTCACGCATGCCGGGCAGGACTGCTTTGATCATTGCCACCGCGCCAAACACGTTGACGTCGAACTGGCGCTGCATTTCAGTCAGTGGCGACTCCTCGAGAATGCCTTCGTGCCCATAGCCGGCGTTGTTCACCAGTACGTCGATCTGCCCCACCTCGCACAGGATGTCAGCCACCAGCGGTTCGATGGCTGGGAAATCGGTGACGTCGAGCACGAACGCTTTAGCGCGATGGGCGTCCAGCGCTTCGAACGCGGCGCGCTCGGATTCGCGCCGCACCGTGCCAACCACCGTGTGTCCCGCCGCCAGCGCTGCTTGCGAAAAGGCCATGCCGAAACCTGAACTGACGCCGGTGATCAGGAAGACCTTGTGAGCGTGGTTGTTCATGCTGCGTTCTCCAATAAAAACGCCGTCGATAGTGATCGACGGCGCTGTGGACAAGTCAACGAGGTCTTAGTGACCAGCGCTCTGACCGCCATCGACGTGCAGGATTTCGCCGGTGACGAAGTTGGCGTTGTCCAGATACACAACTGCCTGAGCGATGTCGCTGATTTCGCCCATGTGGCCGACCGGGTGCAGACTGCCCAGCGCTGCATGGGTTTCTTCGCCGTGCATCGGGGTCTTGATGATGCCAGGGGAAACCGCGTTCACCCGAATCCCGCGCTTGGCGTATTCAATCGCCAGGGACTTGGTCGCAGAGTTCAAACCACCCTTAGTCAGCGAGGCCAATACCGACGGCACACCGTCAATTGCGTGGTCTGTCAGGCTGGTGGTGATGTTGACGACGTGGCCTTTGCCTTGTTTTTCCATCTCGGTGATCGCGAGTTGGGTGATGTAGAAGAAGCCATTCAGGTTGACCGACAGCACTGCAGCGTAGTCTTCAGGGGTGTAAGCAGTGAACGGCTTGGCGACGAAGATCCCTGCGTTGTTGACCAGGGTGTCGATGCGGCCAAAACGGGCGATGGCTTCACGGATCACTTGCTGCGCGACTGCCGGGTCGCCGATGTCGCCGGCCACGGTGAGGATGTCCGGGTCGGTGGACGGTTTGATCGAACGCGAAGTGGCGACCACTTTGTAGTCCAGATCACGGAAAGCTTTGACCATGCCGGCGCCGAGGCCTTGGGATGCGCCAGTGATAACGATGACTTTCTTCGAATTGCTCATGATGAACCTCTACTAATAAATGATGGTTTGAAAAAGTAAGTAATCAGGCTTCGGCGGGGGCCTTGGCCATTTGTCTCAACATCTGTTCGTAGTACTCGACCGACTGCGAACCGGATACCAGGTGACGACCGTTCAGCACCATGGCCGGAACCGAGTTGATGCCGTGCTGGCGGTAAAACGCTTCAAGCTCACGCACTTCTTTGGCAAACGCGCCGGACGCCAACACCTCTTGAGCCGCCGCTGCATCCAGTCCCGCTTCAGCCGCCAGGCGAACCAGCGTCTCGCGATCGCTCGGGTTCTGGCCGTCGGTGAAGTAAGCGCGCAACAGGATTTTCTTGAGAGCGACCTGCCGCCCTTCCTGCAACGCCCACAACAGCAGTCGATGCGCATCAAACGTGTTGTAGAAGTGGGTGCGCTTCTCCAGATCGAACTTGAAGCCAAGGGCTGCGCCACGTTCGATCTGCATCGCTTTGCCAGCGGCGACGTCCTCGGCGGTCCGTCCATATTTGCGCATCAAATGCTCGACCGCTTTTTCGCCGACTGCCGGCATGTCCGGGTTCAATTCGAAGGGCTTGTAGGTCAGCTCCACCGAGATCTCACCGGCCACGTTCTCGATCGCCTGCTCCAGCGCCGTCGCACCCAATGCACACCACGGGCACACCACGTCGGAGATGAAATCGATGGAGACGGACGCGGTCATGACTTGCCCTCCGCCTCTGCCAGTTCCTTGCGGTACTTAGTGGTGGTGATGCCCGCGTAGCCCCAGTTATCGGTGTCGACTTCCTCGATCACGATGTGGGTCAGGTGCGGATCCTTCTTCAGGACGCGCTCCAGGGTTTCAGTGATTTCGGCGATCACCTGAGCTTTCTGCTCAGAGGTAACGCCATCGCGGGTGATGCGTACGCTTACGAAAGGCATGAGGACTCTCCAAGTGACCTTCCCTTCGGAATGAATGGGTCGGCGTTGGAGCTCAATGTATGGAGTTCGCTGGAGGGGATAAAGGTGGGGGCGGGAACATCATTAGTTACCTGGTGTAATGATTTCCTCGCTGGGAGCCACTAAAACTGTTTGCATCAAAAATGATTGATCGGCCAACTTACATTTACAGCAACATTTAGATATCGCCAAAAAATGGAGCACCGTTCATGACAATTCGATTTTTCGACAGCCCGTTCCATGTCACGCACGATGAGGAAATCGCCAACAAAATGGTGGGGGAAGTGGAGCTATCGATCGTCACTGATTGCCCTCAAAAGCCTGGCGTCGAAGAGAATGAAGCCGGCGTCAGGTTAGACGTGGGTCATTCACGCATTCCCAAGCCTCAGGACCAGTAAATCACTGAAGCTCTCACCCTACGCCACCACCTAGCCACGATTGCGCATCCGCCCCCCTCAAGCTACCTTCAACCCGTCGCTGCCAATTCAGCGACCGGGCCTGAGAACCCGGGTAATATGCGCGCGCACCAGCGCCCTAAATCACGATTGCCGGCGTTTTTTTGTGCCTGCATTTCCGTGCAATGGCGGCTGTGCGTGGGAGACCTTCGGGTCTGCCGGGTCGTGCATACCGGTTTCTCAGCCTGCGCACAGCTGCCACCCATTCGCCTGAGAACGAACGCGGCAGCTCTACTTTGATTTTGGAGTATTGCAAATGCACGCTATTGATCCGTTCAAAACTTCCCTCTTTGCTACGCCTGTCATCACCCACCACCGCCCAAAAACCGGAGGTGCCCAATGACCAACCCCCAAGACCTCAAAACCATCGGCCTCACCCCTTTCTCCTACCACGCCAACGAACCGCTCTTCCGCATCAACGCCGGTGTCCCGGTCATTGCAGCCCTCTCCCACGCCTCCGATCTGCTCCACGTCGCCAAACTGCTCGCGTCAGACGCGGCCATGGTTCGCGACACCGACCGGCACGCCTGGGCATCGCATTACTTACAGGATATGAGCAAGGCGATCATTGATGATGTGGTGAAGGTGTTGGACGCGCCATGTAACAACCGAGCCAGTAACGTCGCACCATAAAAATGGCACGCATAAAAACGCCCCGAGTCTATCGGGGCGTTTTGAGTCGCACTGATTAACGTGTCGCAATTTTTCACTTTTTGCGACACGTCTTTGGAACGTGTCGCCGCGGACGACATGTTGGCGACACGTGTCGCCGAAATTGGCTTTTTGCGACATGAGTCTTGTCGCGAGGGCAATTGCTACTGCTTGAGTGCAAACAAACGGTGTTGCTTCGCAGATTTTTGGGGCCGCTGCGCAGCCCAGCGGGAGCAAGCTCCCTCGCCACAGAGGTGAGCAATCAAGCGACGTCTACTGTCTCCACAGTGATCTGCTTCAGCGCATAAAACGGCGCAAGCGCCGCCTCATCCGCCGAAGCCCCGGTAATCAACCGCCACTCCCGCTCAATCGGCGTCCAGTGCTGCTGTCGGGCGCGTCCCAGCTTGTCAGTGTCCGCGAGCACAACAATCTGAGCCGCCCGCTTGATAATGCATTCCTTGAGGTACGCCTGCTGCGCGCTCGCCTCACACAACCCAAACTCCGCAACCACACCATCCGCACCCAGAAAAGCCTTGTCCACACTCAACCGACTCAACGTCAGTTCCGCCAACGGCCCCAACGTGCTCATGCTCGAACCGCGCAGATCACCGCCGATCAACGTCAACCGCACGCCCGGCGCATTGGCCAGAGTCATGACGGCGAGCAAGTTGTTGGTCACTACATGCACGTCTTGCCGCGAACACAAATGATGGGCCAACGCAGCACACGTGGTGCCACCATCGAGCAGGACAGTATCGCCATCCTGAACATGAGCCGCCGCAGCCTGGGCGATGGCGTCTTTCTGCTCCCACTGGGATGTTTTGCGTTCTTCAAGGGAAGCTTCCGGCTCATGAACGCCGACAACCGAAGTGGCGCCGCCATAGGTCCGCACCAGATGCCGCTGTTTGGCGAGCATGGTCAGGTCGCGTCGCACCGTGGCTTCCGAGACACCGAGCGCCGCGCTCAATTGCTCGACGTTGGCATCGCCAATGCGTACGAGATCGAGGATGGCGCGGTGGCGTTCGGAGGCTTTCATGGCGGGTCTCGTTGTGTGGACGGTGGTCGATCTTACACGACAGCGCCCGCGCGGCTCATCCCCGTCGCGTGGCGAGCTCCGCACCCTGGCGCAGCGCTTCGAGCAGGCTGCGTTCATCGGCGATGCCCTTGCCGGCGATGTCGAAAGCCGTGCCGTGGTCGACCGAGGTGCGGATTACATCGAGGCCGACGGTCACGTTCACGCCTGCTTCAAGTCCCAGCACTTTGACCGGGCCGTGGCCTTGGTCGTGATACATCGCCACCACCAGGTCGAAGTCGCCGCGTCCGGCGCGGAAGAACAGCGTGTCGGCGGGCAGCGGGCCGGTGACGTCGAGGCCGCGTTCCTGCAGCAGTTTCACCGCAGGGATGATTTTTTCTTCCTCTTCGCCATAACCGAACAAGCCGTTTTCACCGGCATGGGGATTGATCCCGCACACGCCGATTCGCGGTCTGGCGATGCCGGCCTTGATCAGTGTCGCGTTGCCGCGCTCGATGGTGCGCTGGACCAGGCCCGGTTCGATCTTGCGGATCGCGTCGATGATGCCGATGTGGGTCGTGACGTGAATCACCCGCAACTGCGGTGCCACCAGCATCATCGACACTTCGTCGACGTTGGTCAGGTGCGCGAGCATTTCTGTGTGGCCGGGGTATTTGTGGCCGCCGGCGTGCAGCGCTTCCTTGTTGAGCGGTGCGGTGCAGATCGCGTCGATCTGGCTGGCCTCGGCGAGTTGCACGGCGCGGGCGATGTATTGATAAGCAGCGTCACCGGCGATGGGCGACAACTCGCCGAACGGCAGGTCGTCGGGGATCAGGTCGAGGTCGATGCAGTCAATGGTACCGGCCTCGTACAAGGCTTGGGAGGCGTCTTCGATGCGGCGCACTTTGGCGCTGCCGCCGACGATGACGTTGGCTTGTTCAAGGCGGCGGGCATCGCCGATCACCAGCGGCCGGCATTGTTGGTAGACGATGTCGTGAGTCAGGCTCTTGACGATGATTTCCGGGCCGACACCCGTGGCGTCGCCCATGGTGATGCCGATGATGGGGAGGTAATTGCTCATAGTGTTCATTCGAGTCCTTGGATTCGTGTGCGTTGGGGCGGGGAGCGATCGGCGCTGTCGCTCAGGTGTTGCCATGCCGCATATAAGGCGTTGTCGGTACCGAACGCGCCGGCCTTGGTAACGATGCCGGGACGATGGCCCTGGCGGGAAACGGTCGGGCGGGCGAAGGCGACGCCGGCTTCGATTTCGGTCAGCAGTTGCAGGCTGTCGATGCCGACGGTGGTCAATATGGCCCGCGCCGTCTCGCCGCCCGTGGCGATCAGGCCGCCGACCTTGGCGAAGTGCGGTTCGACCAGCACGGCGAGCATGGCCGAGAGTTGCGCGCCCTCTTGGGGATCGAACGCTTCATCGCGGCCGATGCGCAGCAGCAGGTCACTCCAGCCGTCCAGCTGCTCGCCAATGCGCGCTTGCCAGAGTGCCCAGTCGGCATGCGTCGTGCCCTGGCGAAGGACTTCAGGCGGGACGACCAATTCGCTGACGCCGCCGCGCTCCTTGAGCAAAGCACACTGCCGTTCGCAGACGCCGGAGAGGCTGCCGACGAGTATCAGAATCGGCGCCTGACTTTTTTGGAGGGCATCAGGCTCGATGGCTGTGAAACGTGCTTCAGAGAAGTCGGAAAGACTGGCGATTTCTCGCGCCAGGCCACCCGAACCGATCCAGAACAGCGGCTGATCCATCGACGCGGTCAAGCGAGCAAGGGTCAGCAGGTCGTCTTCGGTCTGCGCATCGACGATCAGCGCCTGCGTGCCATTGCCGGCAATTTCAGCAATGTGCCGTTCGAGCGCTTTTTCGTTGCCGCGCAAGGTGTCGAGGTCGAGCTTCGCAGTGCTCAGGCCTGCGGCAATCAGCATCGCTTCGACATCGGCCGGACGGTCGGCGTTTTCCAGTTTCCAGGTGTCGGTGGTTTCCAGCGGCTGGCCGTTAACGAACACACGACCGCCGCGCAACGTGCGCCCGGTAGCCGGGAACGCCGGGGCGACGATGGCCAGGCCGGCCAACGGTTGCAGGGCGGCAACCTCAGCCGCCCAGTTGCCGCGCAGCGTCGAATCGATTTTTTTGTACAACCGCTGTCCAGGTTCGTGCAGCGCCTTGAACGCCGCGACCGTGCGCTCGGCAGCCCGCGCTGGTGAGAGGCGCCGAGTGTCCGTATCGGCGGCAATCACTTGTGCGTCAGCCTTGTCATTCAAAGGGTCGAGCGTGACGACCGTTTGCATCCCCACACTCGCGAAGCCGATGGCGCAATCCGCCGCGCCGGACAGATCGTCAGCGATGATCAGAATCCTCATCGCAACGCCTCCTGCTTTTGAGGTTCGATCCCGGGTTCAGGGATGACGACAGGATTGCGCTGCTGCACGCGTTTGGCGACGGCGGCGGTGAGTAACGGCGCAAGAATAGCGGTGACCACGACGCAGGCGGCTACCAGTATGGTCGCGCTCTTGGCCGCTTCGGCGTACACCGGGTTGGCTGCCGCAATCAATGCAGGGACGGCGGCGGCATTCCCGGCGGTGGTGGCTGCGGCAACACCCGCGACGCCTGTGCCACCGGTCAAACGATCGGCGAAGAACAGCGGAATGCCGGTCAGCACAACCACCGCAACGCCCATGCCGAGACCCAGCAAACCGGCCTGCCAGACGTTATGCAAGTCCAGGCTGGCACCGAGTGCAAGGGCAAAAAACGGGATCATCACCGGAACGGCTTTGGCCAGGAAATCGCGCATGTCACGGTCTAGGTTGCCCAACAGCATGCCGAGGGCCAGTGGCAGGATGCTGCCCACCAGCGTCGGCCAAGGGAAAGCCGACAATCCGGCGATGCCCAAGGTGACCATCGTCAAGAAAGGCCCGGACTCCAGAGACATGACCGAATAGGCGCCGACGTCTTCGGAGCGACCGTATTGCCCCATCAGCGCCATGTACAAGCCGCCATTGGTGTCGTTCATCGCTGCGACGACCGCCAGCGTTGAAATGCCGGCGAAGAGGCCAGACGAGATCGGCTGCTCGCCGAGAAAATGCCCGAGCACAATGCCGATAAGCACGGCGATGCCGACTTTCGTGATGAGCAGCGTGCCGCCCTTCTTCAGCAGATAAGGCGTGGCCTTGATATTGATGCTCGCGCCCATGCAGACGTAGAACACCGCGAGGATGGGTAACGCCCCGGTGAACAGCGCATTGGTGAAAGAGCCGAAAAACTTCGGTGTGTCAGGAAGGAATGTAGCCACCAGTGAGCCAATCAGCAGCGGGACAATCATCATGCCGCCAGGGATGCGTTCAATGGTGCGCTTGATAGGAATTTGGGCCACGAGGGTCTCCTTTTATAATTGTTTGGTAAGACGTACTTCACCTCGAAACTGACTGATTCGATCATTTAGTGATTGAGTCAGTCAAAATAATCTTAGGCTTTCGTTCTTAATTGCGCAAACCAATCATTCAAATGATCGTTTTGATCATTTATGGAGGAAACCTGTTTTTTCACAAATACCTTTGCCAGCCACCGCAGTAGCCGCCCTCAGATACAGAAAAGCGGCAAGGTCGAGCATTCACAACCCCAAAAAAAATGCCCAAACCTCCCGGCCTGAGCATTTTTTTGACCCTGATCACCCAGCTTTCCCAAAAAACCTCGACTCTATGTAAGCCTCCAGCCATCGGACGCAGCATCATTTCGCTACTAAACTCGGGACAAGCGTGTTCATGTGCAGGATTATAGCCAGCACGTATCTCCCAACCGGCGGCCAGGTACTCAACAATAGCCAGCCCACTTTAGAGGGCATTACCCAATGGATAGCAGAACCCTACGCAACCTGATGCGCATTGTGCAGACCGGCTCTTTGTCGGCGGCGGCAGAGCATTCCTGTTTAACCGTGCAGGCGTTGGCCGCGCAGTTGAACAAGGTCGAAGAACTGTTCGGTTTTCGGTTGTTTCGTCGCTCCAACAAGGGGTTGACCCTGACCACGCAGGGCACGGAACTCACGCCTTACATG
Organism: Pseudomonas sp. UMAB-40; assembly: GCF_900095275.1. Taxonomy (NCBI): domain Bacteria; kingdom Pseudomonadati; phylum Pseudomonadota; class Gammaproteobacteria; order Pseudomonadales; family Pseudomonadaceae; genus Pseudomonas; species Pseudomonas sp. UMAB-40. The sequence continues at coordinate 148,716 of NZ_LT607551.1, read as the reverse complement.
GACAAGGTGTTGGTTGCCACGCGGCAACTGGAAGAAAAAGTCGCCGCGCTGAAGGTGCCTGGGCAGCGCACGCTCAAGGTGGCGCTGAACACGACGCTGTCGGCTGACTTCAATCGGCGGATGATCGGACGCCTGATTGAGGTGTTTCCCGACTATCAGCTGGAATTTAGCTACGCCGAGTCGATGGAAAATCTCAGCAAGCTGAAGAACGAAGACTTCGACCTGGCGGTGCTGATTGGTCCGCAGAAGCCGGGATTGCCCAGCATCATCCTGCCCGAGGTCCAGGTGCAGGTGGTCGGTGCGCATTGCGGTCAGGAACATGATCCGCTGGTGCTGCTCGGCAACAAGTTTCAGGTGCGCCCGGCAGACGATTGTCCGTATTCCCACAGCTTCTTGCGCTTTCTCGACGCCGGTCTGGGCAATTACGAGTCGGGCAAGCGGATGGTCTATTCCTGCAGCGAAACTCTGACGTTGTCGTTGATCACGCAAATGGATGGCCTCGGCATGGTCTCGCGGGATGCGGCCCAGCGGAATGGCCTGACGATTTTTCCCGGTTTCGAGGATGCCCTCGAAGTGCGGCTGGCGATCAATAATCCGGAGTTGTCGGGGCAGGCCTTGCACGATGTGGTCGACCTCCCGCTACATGAACGAGCCGAGCGCAATGTACGCAGCCGTTCCCACCGCAACGGAGAGAAAGAGGTTTTTGCTGAAATACGCACATAACAACGTCGGAATCGCGGCATAGAATTCCGGGCGATCGAGCTGCACGTGCTGATCCTTGATCAACAACGGCGTAAGGCTGATTGCAGCGACGATCGCCACCGGCAGGTATTCCAGCGCACGGGCGACGAAGGGCGGCCAGTGGTCAGTGTTCACTTGCAGCGGCAACGCACGCGGCAGGAAGGTCACGGCCATCATCAGCGCGACCACCAAAATCAGGAACGTTTGGTCAGGCATACGCCCACCCCGCAGCCCACAAATGTGGCGATAAATACATTGAAGGGCGAGCTGCCGACCAGGCTCAGCGCGCCCATACAGGCGACGGCGGCCAGTGCGGCGATGAGTTTGTTACGTGTGTTGCACAGCGACACCAGCACGTAGAGCATCATCGCGGTCAGCGCGTAATCGAGTTGATACTGGATCAAGTGCGCTGCGTACTGTGCGCAAATTGCCCCCAGCAAACCGCCGAGCACCCATGAGGTGTGGCAATACAGATTGAAACCGATCAAGTAACGCACGTTGACCGGCGAACCCTTGCCCAGTTTGACGCTGTGAAAAGCGAACGACTCATCGGTCAACCCACCCGCGTAACACCAGCGCTCCATTCGACTGAGGCCCATTGCTTGCAACGCCTTGGCCATGTAGACCGACATCAGCATGTGCCGCGCGTTGATCAGAAACGTGGTGAGGATGATCGTGGTGAGCGAAGCACCGCTGGAAATCAGCGCCAGGGCGGCGAACTGCGAAGCGCCAGCGTAAACGAACAGGCACATGGCGACCGGCAGCCATACGGGCAACCCGGCATTCACCGCCATCAAACCGAACACAAACGACACCGTGAAGTAACCCGCAACCACCGGGCTGGCTTCGGCGAAGGTGCGCGAAGCGTGGGGCTCGACCATCAGCGGCTGGCGGCTGGACGTCTCATTCATAGGTCCCTCTCAAATGTTCTTTCACCGCGCGGTTCGCAAAAACCCTGGGCACTCCAGAAGCGCTGGCCGGCAAGGTTAGCATCGTCGACAAACAGGAACATCCGCAGCACGCCCACGCGCTTCATGTCTGAGGACGCCGCTTCAACCAGGCGTTGACCGACGCCTTGGCTGCGGTAATCCGGGCTCACGGCGAGGTGGTTGATCGTGCCGCGACTGCCGAGCATTCCGCCCAACACCGCGCCGACAATTTCGCCGCTGACGTCCAGTGCGATAAACGCGGTGGTGGTCTTCTGCACCAGCACACTGCGCAGGCATTTGGCATCCTGCCACTCACAGAAAGACACTTCTTCGAACTGCCGAAAGAAGCGTTCCAGGCGCTGTGCATCCTTGGCCGTGGTGCGCCGCAGCATCACCGGTGCAGGGCACTCGGCGAGGCTGGTCACGGTGTTGTACTGTTCAGCGAACAATGTCGAAAGCGGTCCCGGGCCGCGAGAAAGAGATCGCCAGAATTTGCCGGTACGCCATGTCGTGAGAATGGGTATTGCGTGCCGGTGTCACGTAGTGACGCATGTCGCGATCGAGAAAGTAGGTGGTGTCGAGGATTTCCTGATACGTCGTCGAGGCCAGGTGTTCCTGGTTTTCAGTGTCGTATAAACGACTCTCTGCCCCTTCAACGTTATTGCGTCCCCAGAAGTGCACGCCGCTGAACGGATAACCGTCGCAGTGAATCCCTTCCGGGGTGATTTCCAGTTGTTTGCCAGGCTTGATCTCGATGCGGATCTGATGAATCTGGCATTGCCAGATTTCGTCGTGCAACTCAGGTGGCAACACGTTTTTGTACACTTCGAAATCGGTGTCGATCAGGCTGCGCATCACTGGCGAACTGATGATTTCATCGGAGAAGTCCTGGAAGTGCCGAACCATCCCGCCAACGTAACTGTTGTTCGCCTTGGACTGAACATACGCGCGGTGTTCCAGTTGCTTCAGGTCGCGCGTGACCGGGTTGTACTCGAAATCGCTGTAGCGACGATAGCGCATACCCGCCTCGGCCTGACCGTAGTAACTGTCCGGCTCCATGTTTTCCCAACTTCTGGTCAATCTGACGAAATCGTTGAAATGACCGAAAAGATTGAAGTCAGCACCCCGAACGTTGGCATATTTGTCACGCCGTAGAAATTCGCCCACTTCTTTGTTCAAAACGATCATTTTAAAAATCTCCGTGCATTTAGCTGCCTAATCTAGAGAGCACAGGATTTACGTCCATGAGAAAGAATTTGAGGCATATCAAGCGCTGCTTGAAACGGGGCATGACGATGCTTCAATTCGACTTTTCATGATCGAAAATGGCCGTTTTATGCGTTTTTCGAAGGTTCTCAGGCGAAAAAAAAACCCCGAACCAGTCGGGGTTTTTTATCGAGTGTCGAACACTCAATCGATCATCAGAAGATGTTGATCGGATAATCCACGAACACACGTACTTCGTTGCCGCTCACGTTGTATTCGCTGGATTTCTGCGAGACACGCAGGATCGAGCTGCGCAGTTTCACGCTCAGGTCTTTCGCCGGGCCGCTTTGCACGACGTACTTGAACTGGTTGAAGATTTCACGCTCGGTGCCGCCTTCGCTGGTAGACGTGGTGATGTTGTCACCGCGCACGTAGGCGAAGTTGTAGCTCAGCCCCGGAATACCGAAGGCGCTGAAGTCCAGGCCGTAGCCCAACTGCCAGCTGCGCTCGTCTTCGGCGTTGAAGTCGGACCAGTAGGAGTTCGCCAGGTAGATGGTGTTGCCGCCGTCGCCGACACGACCTTGACCCTTCTGGTAACCGCCGTAGGCGTAGCCCAGGTTGCTGTCGCCAGTGCTGCGCTGGTGAGCGAGGGTGAACGAGTGCGGGCCGGTGGCGAAGGTCGCCGCCAGGCTCCAGATTTTGTTGTCGTCGCCGGTAGCACCGCTTTCGCGGACGTAGGAATCATCCAGCTTGGTGCGATAGCCGTTGAAGTCCAGGGTCAGGGACTGATCCTTGTCGATCGGGAACACGTAGTTGGCGTTCACGTATTGCTTCTTCAACACGTCTTCGACATCGGATGCGTACAGCGCAGCCTTGAATTGTTCGGTGAACTGGTAGCTACCGCCCAACACGTTGATCGACTTCAGGCCACCACTGTCACGGCCTTCAGCGCTTTTGCGCGACTCGGCGGTGAAGCGACCGGCGTTCAGCTCCAGGCCTTTGATCTCCTTGGAGGTGATCAAGGTGCCGGTATAGCTTTCTGGCAGCAGGCGCACGTTGTCGTAGCTCAGCACCGGCAGGGCCGGCATCTGGTCGCCGTAGGTCAGCGTGGTGCTGGAGAGACGGAATTTGACCGCTGCACCGCCCTTGGACAGGTCGTCAGCCGCGTTGCCGCTGTCGCCCTTTTTAAAGAAGTCGATGCCTTGTGCGCCGGTGCGACCCTTGCCGCCATCCAGACGCAGGGCGTACATACCGAAAGCATCCACACCCACACCGACGGTGCCTTGGGTGAAGCCGGACGAGAAGGTACCGATGGCCGCTTGGCCCCACTCGGCTTTGTCCGGGTTGCCGTCTTTGTAGTCACGATTGATGTAGGCGTTGCGCAGCAGCACTTTGAGGCTGCTGTCTTCAACAAATCCCTTGGATTCGGCCTGGTCGTTAGCCATGGCCTGTGTAGCGCTCAACATCCCCAGAGCGATCAGGCTGATTCGCTTATTCAACATTTTGTTCTTTTCCTTATTACCGGTTGATACGCGCTGTGTCGAACGGCTGAAACGGCGCTATCGCACTCTTTTTTCACCCCAAAACAAAAAGGCCCGCCCACGAGAATATCGTGGCGGGCCTTTTTATTATTTTATGAGTCATGGCGGTTAGCCACAGGCGTTGGGCGAATGCTATCCGCGCCTTCAATGATGTGTCAATTTCATGAATCGTCTATGAAAAGGCGAAAATAATCTAAGCAATCACTTGCCAGCGATCGCTAGTTGCACCGTATGGCTGTCGACGAATTGTTCGAAGTGGGTAACCTTGCCATCGGCCAAGGTCCACAGATGCGCAACGCGAGCGTTCATCGGCAGGCCGGTGGCCTTGTAGATTCCGTTGTAATTGCCGTAGGCAAACACCTTGTCACCCTGTGCGACGTAGTCCTCGATCTTCAACTGAAAATCGTCCCACTCAGTGGCCAGGCGTTTGAACACGTTCTCGACGATGGCATCGAAACCGACGTAGGTGCCGGCGTAAGGGAAGCCCGCAGATTCGGTCCAGCGTGCATCCACGGCCAGGGCCGCAGCGGTGTTGCGTGCGTTTTCCTGGGAGTTGGCGCCTTCGTAGGTGCTTTTGATCAGGCTCAGGTTGTCCATGGTAACTCCGGATGAATTCAAGGGGCGCAGCCGTCGATGCCACAGGCTTGCACGGGTATTGATGGTGCTTGTGAAGGAAGCGATTCGCTTAACCATTGTGCGAACGCTTGCGGCTTGCCGAGCCAGGGGCTGATATCGACCAGGGTAAATTGTCCATCCTGTTCAAGGACGAAGGTCGGAAAACCCTGGCCGCCGACCTTGGCCAAGAATGCGCGGCTGTCTTTTATATGGTGATCGGTTCCGACTGCTTTGAATGCCATCTGGAAGGCTTGAGGTTCAAGATCGATGTCTTCGGCAAGCGCCAACAACACCGCTTCATCGGCGATGCGCAGACCTTCCACGTAATGCGCGATTTGCAACCGCCCCAGCAACTCAAGCCCTCGGCCGGCGATGTGTTCGGCGGCCAGCACCGCAGCAATTGGCGGTGTGGAATCGAACACAGCGGTCTCATCGCGCAACAGACCTTCGAAATACGCTTCGCCAAATGGCTGGCCGGTGTATTCGGCGATGCGGCGGTCGTGGGGCATGACGTAGTTGCGCAATTGTGGCGAAACGGCTTGGCGGTTGGCGCCGCTCATCATGCCGCCACCGTGGGCGATCACCGGTAAAACGCCTTGGGCGGCTTGCACTAGCGGTTTGGCGCCGTAGCACCAGCCGCATAAAGGGTCGTAAATGTAGTGAAGGATCATGGCGAGACTCCGGCAACCAATCAGGGGAATTCAGTGCCGGCAGACTAATCCTCGGACCGTTGCGGAAAAACGCTGGAATGGCTTTCAGTCTGTTTCATGAATCGGGCGAATGGCCTCGCCGAGGCTTTGTAGGAATCTCGACACAATTCGAAACAATCAAACAAAGGAACTTTTCAAGAATAATTAACGAAAGTAAATAACAAGCATTACCATTCGCGCCCTCGAATTCTTCCACCCTTTCGGATGCGCTTCAGATGCCTGCCCCCTTCCGCCTTACGCCCGTCACCCTTGGGCTTTCTGCTTTTCTGTCTGCCGGTTTCACCTGCGCCGCGACCACCGTTTTACCCGAAACCTCGATCAGTGCCGAAGCAGAAGCCGATGACCCGCGAGTGAAGGAAACCAGCACCGCCACCCGCACCGCGACACCAGTCCGCTACGTGCCCCAAGCCATCGACTCGATTAAAACCTCGAACGTCTCGGATTACGGCACCAATGATCTGGGCACTGCGTTGAGCGGCATCCCCAACGTCAGCAGCGGTGCCGACACCCGTTTCGACAGCCTGCGCATCCGCGGTTTCGACGCGAGCAACGACTTCTACCTCGATGGCATTCGTGACGACAGCCAATACGTGCGCGACTTGCACAACATCGAGCGCATCGAAGTCCTCAAGGGCCCGGCGGCCGTTCTATACGGCCGTGGCAGCCAGGGCGGGATCGTCAACCGGGTCAGCAAACTGCCCGAGTTCGGCCGCCGTTCGACCATCGAAGCCCAGGGCGGCAGCGATGATTTGCGCAGCCTTTATGCCGACCTCAGCACCGATCCGTCCGAGAACATCAGCCTGCGCCTGAACATGGGCAACATGGATCAGAACAGCTTTCGCGATGGTGTGAGCGGCAACCGCCAACTGTTTGCGCCGTCCATGAGCTGGCAACTGACGCCGGACCTGAACTGGCTGGTGCAGTACGAATATAGCCGTTACAACCGCACGCCGGATCGCGGTATTCCTGGGGTCAACGGGCGCCCGGCAGACGTAGGACGCGATACGACCTACGGCAGCGAGCACGATTTCATCGACGACAAGTCGCAATCCCTGCGTTCCAAACTCAGCTATGAACTCAGCGACAACTGGCAGCTGCGCCACACCTTAGGCGTGTTCAAGCTCGACAGCGATTTCGACAACACATATTTGACCGGTTACACCCCGGCCACCAACAAGGTCACGCGCCAGCACTGGCAGCAGGACCTGACCACCCGCAACGTGTACAACAACGTCGAACTGGAAGGGGGTTTTGATACGTTCGGCCTGGAGCATCGCCTGCTGACCGGCATCGAGACCGGCAGCCAGCGCCGTGATCCGACCTTGTACAACGCGGCCACTTCCGGGCGGGGCAGCTCACCGGTGCCCGCGCTGGACCTGTACAACCCGAATCGCGATCTGCGTCATACCGGGCGCATGCAGGTGTCCAGCGACAACCACACCGAAGTCGAAAGTCGTGCGGTGTACGTGCAGGATCAATTGCGCCTGAACGATCAATGGCAACTGCTGGCCGGTCTGCGCTACGACACGTTCGACATCGAATCGACCAACAAGCTGCGCAACATTTCCGAAGACCGTGACAGCCATAGCACCAGCCCGCGTGTCGGCCTGGTCTGGACGCCGCTGCAGAACCATTCCTTCTATGCGTCCTGGACCAAGACGTTCTCGCCAGTGGGCGGCGGCTTGATCGGCATCACGCCGGGCGTTGCCGGTAACAGCAACGACTTGAGCCCGGAGCTGACCAAGCAGAAGGAAATCGGCGTGAAGAGCGACTGGCTCGACGACCGCCTGAGCACCACGCTCGCGATCTACGAACTGGAACTCTACAACCGCCGCACCAGCGATCCGCTCAACCCGACCATCACGTTGCTCTCGGGCCTGCAACGTTCCCGCGGGATCGAGCTGACCGCCGCCGGCAAAATCGCCGGCAACTGGTACGTGCGCGGTGGCGTCGGCGTGCAAGACGCAACTGTCGAGAAGGACAACAACGGCTTTGAAGGCAAACGCATCAGCAACGTGGCCAAGCACAACGGCAGCCTGTTCCTGACCTGGAAACCGGAAATGGGCTGGTATGCGGAAACCGGTTTGACCCTGGTGGGCCAGCGTTACGCCGATAACCTCAACACCGTCGTGCTGCCGGGTTATGGCCGTTGGGATGCACTGGCCGGGTTCCGGCAGAAGGATTGGGACTTGCGCGCGGCGCTGAACAACATCAGCGACAAGACCTATTACTCGTCGGCCACCAGCGCCGCGCAGATTCAACCCGGCGAACCGCGCAGCCTGGTGGTGACGGGGACCTACAGCTTCTAAACACTGTTTAACCGGTGAGGACCACAAATAAAGCATCCACACCAAATACCTGTGGGAGCGAGCTTGCTCGCGATAGCGGTAGTTCAGTAAACATCGATGCTGAATGATCCAACGCCATCGCGAGCAAGCTCGCTCCAACAGTGGCTGGGGGTGACCAAAGCGCTGTATTTCAAAAATCCATCGCCCATAAAAAAGCGCCGCCTTCCCGGCAGCGCTTTTATCAATCCTTTGTTTTTTCTTCTTATCCTTCCATCACATCCCACAACGCTTCCAATTCCGCCTCGCTGAACAAACCAGCGGGGTAACGCTCGATCATCATCCGGCGCGGATCAGGTTCTCTGATCTGACGCGTTCCATTGGACTTCAACCAGTGCGCAAGGACCTGGAGCGATTCGCTATTGACTGCCAGGGGATGCAATGCCCGCTCGCTCACTACGTTCACTTCGGCGTTCATTTCGGCGCTCTCTCCCGGTTTGTGAGCGGCTAACTTATCCAAGGTTTATGACAGAACATCGAAGTCCTCCCCCTCCCTGTTTCACCCCATGACAGATACAAGAGCTGTGCCAATATTTCTCAAGTGTCGACAAGCGGATACAAAGAAGCCCGCGGTCCTTTCGGGCTGCGGGCTTCTTGATGAACGGCGGGGCCAAACCTTTGCCTTGGTGGTTTTTTGACCGGTTCAGGCTGTTACAACCCCACTCACTCTTTGTGCGGCGCAGGCTGTTGTTGAGTAAGGCAGTGGATGTTACCGCCTCCCAGTAACAATTCGCGGCCCGGCACCATCACCACTTCGTGCTGCGGGAACAGCGCCTGCAAAATCTCTTTTGCCGGGCCGTCCAGCGGGTCGTCAAAACTCGGCGCAATAATTCCGCCGTTGACGATCAGGAAGTTCACGTAGGAACCGGCCAGACGCACGCTCGGATTACGCTCCTGAGTCCCGTCCACCGGATCCACGCCCGCGCACTCTTCCTCGGTGGCATACAACGGCCCCGGGATCGGCATCTTGTGCACCGTGAATGGGCGACCTTTGGCATCCGTGCTGCTTTCCAGCACTTTGATTGCCGCCTGGCAGCGCGGGTAGTTCGGGTCCTGCGGATCATCGGTCCAGGCCAACAAAACCTCACCCGGACGCACGTAGCAGCAGAAGTTATCCACATGGCCGTCGGTTTCGTCGTTGAACAGACCGTCCGGCAGCCAGATGATTTTATCCACAGCCAGATGGGCGCTGAGCACCGCTTCGATGTCTGCACGATTAAGGTGCGGGTTGCGATTGCGGTTGAGCAGGCATTCTTCGGTGGTGATCAGGGTACCTTCACCATCGACGTGAATAGAACCGCCTTCAAGCACAAAGCCTTCGGTGCGATAGCGCTGGCTGCGTTCGATCTCGAGGATCTTGCCGCCCACCTGCGAGTCGCGGTTCCACGGCGAGTACAACCCGCCATCGAAACCGCCCCACGAGTTGAAGTCCCAGTTCACGCCACGGACTTCGCCACTGTTATTGATGACGAACGTCGGGCCGGTGTCGCGAACCCAGGCGTCGTCGCTGGACATCTCGACCACACGAACATTTGGCGCATCGAGGCGGGCCCGGGCGTTTTCGTATTGGCCGGCGGAGACCGCCACGGTCACCGGTTCGAAACGGGCGATGGCTTTGGCCACGGCCACGTGCGCGGCTTGCGCGGGTTTGCCGCCCAGGCGCCAGTTATCCGGGCGCTCCGGCCAGATCATCCAGGTCTGGGTTTGTGGCGCCCACTCGGCGGGCATGTAGAAGCCGTCGGCGCGCGGGGTGCTGTTTAAAGTGGTCATGCGATCAGGACTCCAGGGAACCGTCGAGGGTTTTGAGCGCATTGTATAGGTTCGGGCGACGATCGCGGAACGAGCCCCATGCGCTGCGAATGTGCTCGAGTTCATCGAGATCGAAGCTGTGAACCAGCACGCCTTCCTCGGTCTTGTCGAGCTCCTGGACCTTCTCGCCAAACTGGTTGGCGATGAACGACGAGCCGTAGAACGTGATGTCGTAGCCGTCCTGTTCTTCATTGCCGATGCGGTTGCTGGCGATCAGCGGCATCAGGTTGGCGCCGGCATGGCCTTGTTGCACGCGCTGCCAGTGGTCGCGGGAAGAAATGGTCTTGTCGTGCGGCTCGCTGCCGATGGCGGTCGGATAGAACAGGATTTCCGCGCCCAGCAACGCCATGCTGCGGGCGCACTCCGGGAACCACTGATCCCAGCAGATGCCCACACCGATTTTCGCGTAACGGGTGTTCCAGACTTTGAAGCCGGTATCGCCCGGGTTGAAGTAATACTTTTCGTGGTAACCCGGGCCATCCGGGATGTGGCTTTTACGATAAATCCCGAGGTTGCTGCCATCGGCATCGATGATCGCGATGCTGTTGAAACGGGCGCGGCCGGCCAGTTCGTAGAAGCTGATCGGCAGCACCACTTGCAGTTCCTTGGCGACTTTCTGGAAGTGCTTGATGGCGACGTTATCTTCAACCGTCGTGGCCAGTTGCAGGTAATCCGGGTTCGGCTTCTGGCAGAAGTACGGCGCCTCGAACAGTTCCTGGATCAGGATGATCTGCGCGCCTTTGGCCGCAGCCTCACGGACCAGTTTCTCAGCGGTCTCGATGTTGGCTTCAAGGTCCCAGGAACAGGCCATCTGGGTGGCGGCGACGGTAACGATACGACTCATGAATCATCTCCGGGCAAGTGCTTAACGTTGGCAGTGACGACTTTATAGCCGATAAATATCGGCTTTAAAAGCAATCAGTCTTCCATCCGTCTATTTTTACGCACTTAAACCCGATAACAATCGATGTTTTGTCGGCATTTCTGATGCCGCCTTCGCGGGCAAGCCCGCTCCCACAGGTTTCTTGTCGTACGCGAACCCTGCGTATGACGCGGACCTGTGGGAGCGTGGCTTGCCCGCGAAGGCGATCTCAAGCCTTACAACCCTTCATCCAACACCTTCGAAAGCATGTCGACAAAGAAATCCACACTCCGGCGCGAGGTCACCATCGGCGGTTTGATCTTGAGCACGTTCAGATAATCCCCCGTCGGCTGCATGAAAATCCCCAACTCCCGCAACCGGTCACACAGTGCCGTGGTTTCTTCGGTCGCCGGTTCCAGGGTCTCGCGGTTGCGGATCAGCTCGACACCCAGATAGAAGCCGGAACCATGCACCGCGCCTACCAGCGGATGAATATCGATCAGCGCCTCAAGTCGCTCCTTGAAATACCCGCCCACCACCTGAGCGTTTTCCCAGAGCTTTTCTTCCTCCATCACATCCAGCACCGCCATGCCGATCTGGCAACTGACTGGGCTGCCACCGGCCGACGAGAAGAAGTAACCCTCGGCCTCCAGCGCCTCGGCGATTTCCCGGCGGGTGATGACCGCGCCCAACGGCTGGCCGTTGCCCATGCCTTTGGCCATGGTGATGATGTCCGGCACCACGCCTTGCTCCTCGAAGCCCCAGAAAAAATGGCCCATGCGCCCGTAACCAACCTGCACTTCGTCGGCAATACACACACCGCCCTGCGCGCGAACCAGCGCATAGACCTGTTTCAGATAACCCGGTGGCAGCGAGATCCCGCCGGCATTGCCGTACACCGGTTCGCAGATGAAACCGGCCAACGGGCGTTTCTGCTCAGCGATTTTTGCCAGGTTGTGTTCGACGCTGCGCACGTAGTCCGGCGCGCTGCCCGGACCACGGAATTCGCCGCGATAGGTATTCGGCGCGCTCACCGGATGCACCCAATCGGGACGGCTGCTCAAGGCTTTCGGGTTGTCGGCAATCGACGTCGAGACCGCGTCCGCGCCCACGGTCCAGCCGTGATAGGCCTCCAACACGCTGAGCATGTCGCGACCGCCGCTGTAAGCCCACGCCAACCGGATCGCCAGGTCATTGGCCTCGCTGCCGCTGTTGACCAAAAACACCCGGTCCATGCCCTCCGGCGACAACTTCAGCAAGCGCTCGGAAAACTCGGCCACCGCGGCGTAGTTGAAGCGCGAGTTGGTATTGAGCAACGACCACTGGCGGCTGGCCACCGCGGCCATGCGCGGATGCCCATGACCAAGCACTGCGACGTTATTGAGCATGTCCAGATAGGAGCGGCCCTGCATGTCGATCAGGTGATTGCGCCAGCCGCGCTCGATGCGCGGCGGGTCGACGTAATAATGCTTCTGCGTACGCGCGAAACTAGCGTCGCGGCGCGCCAGCAATGTCTGCGAATCGAGCTCGGCTTCAGCATCGCAAGCCAGCCCCAGCAGCGCCGCCGGTGACGGGCACAACGCTTGCCAGGCCGGTGCGCGGGACGGCGTGCAAAACAACGGCGCATCGAACGAAGCGCCTCGGCACAACTGCACAATCAACGGCCCGCTGACCGCGCCCAACACCTGACCTTTGACCAACGCCGCACCGGTGTGCAGCGACGGCGTCACGCCCCACAACCGCACGCTCAGTTGCGGGCCGTCCAGTTGCAGCACACCCGCCGCCGGTTGATGCACCACGCCGGCAAATGGCGATTCGACCGCCGTGCCGTGCGGCACGCGCAACTCCACGTGCAACGGGCAAGTGTCGGGCTCTGCGGCGCTGTCCGGTTGGGTGCGGGACAAACGATATTGACCATAGCGACTGGCTGCCAATCCGTGAGTCGCAGCAGCTTCAGTCAACAAACGCTGATCAATCCCCTCCTGTTCCCAGTTGCCCGCCTCAAAATGCGGGCTCAGCACGCCCAGATCGATCAAGGCAAATTCACGCCCCACCAGGCTCGGCAGCAACGGTGCGAAACCTTCGCTGCCAATGTTTGGCAGCGTCTGGCCGACCGACGTCAGAATCGCCGCTTCCATTAATTCCAGCGGCAGCGACGTGGCCACGCGGAAGATTTCCCACTCGTGGGTCAGGTTGTCGCGGCTGTAATCATTGCCCGGATCAATGCTGACTTGCTGTTCGCCACTGAGCACCAGCACCGCCGCGCGCGCGACGATCAGCGGCCACAGCGCCAGCAGTTCTTCATGAGTGAGCGGATTGACGGCGTGATACGCCCGGACCGCCGGCAAAATGTAGAAAGGATCGCCACCGGCGTGATGCAGCAACGCCGCGCAGGTGACCGACAGATCGGTAATGCGCCAGGTACGGATCAGGTCGCCGAAATCAATCACGCCCTGCAACTGCCACTGGCGTTGCGAGTCCCGCTGCCAGACCACGTTGTCGTCGGTGATGTCCATGTGAATCGCCTGCACCGGCAGCTTGTCCACCAGCGGCAGCAAATGATGCTCGGCCCGTTCCGCCGCGTCGGCGATCAACCGGCGTTGGGCGTCATCCTTGATTACCGGCAGCAAATGGCCGATCAGCGCGCTGGCGTGGCGGGCGTCCCACTGCAGCGTGCGCTCAAGGCCCGGATGCTCGAAAGCGGCCAGTGCCAGGTCCATTTCGCCGCAGAGCCGACCGAAACCGGCCACCACCGGGCCGGGCAAATGATTAAGGTGCGTCAGCGACTGGCCTTCGATGTAATCGAGCAGGCGCACATGCACGGCCTGACCACCAACTTCCAGGGTAAGCAGATCAGCTCCGTTTTTGGCAGGGATCACTCGCGGCACATGCACGCCGGAGTGTTCACCCAACTGCTTGAGTCCGGCATGTTGGGCTTGCAGCTCCAGCGCCGAATAATCGCCACGGCAGATTTTCAGGACGAAACGCCCTTGATCGCTGTCGACCCGAAAGTTGAGGTCCTGCTGGCTGCCCAAGGTGTGCAACCTTCCACTCAGCCCGTAATGTCCCTCCAGTAGCTCGAGCGCTTGCTCCGCAGACACTTGCGGGCTGGGCAAACTGGCGCGGTGAATCAACGTGGCGAGCGGCATACAACGACCCCTGAAATTTTATTAGGCGCTTATATCGCCACTGCATCGGTCGATAATCAACCCCCGACGGCGCGGCAAATGCCAAATACGACCAACAACCCTCTTGCACCGCCCTGCTCCTGCCGACAAGCTGTGCTCATTCGCTTTATCGTCTTACAGAAAAAGGCTGGCCAACATGCGTATTCTCATCACCGGCGGTGCCGGTTTCATTGGCTCTGCCCTGATTCGCCACCTGATTCGGCACACCGAACATGAAGTGCTCAATCTGGACAAGCTGACTTACGCCGGCAATCTCGAGTCGCTGAACAGCATTGCCACCGACACCCGCTACGAGTTCGTCCAGGCCGATATCGTCGACCAGGCCACCGTGAGTGCGGTACTGGCACGTTTCCAGCCGCACGCGATCATGCACCTGGCAGCAGAATCCCATGTCGACCGTTCCATCGACGGTCCGTCGGATTTCATCCAGACCAATATCGTCGGCACCTACAGCCTGCTGGAGGCCACTCGCGCTTACTGGCAGGCGCTGGCCGAGCCGGAAAAAAGCGCCTTGCGCTTCCATCACATCTCCACGGATGAGGTCTACGGCGACCTGCACGGCGTCGATGATCTGTTCACCGAAACCACGCCCTACGCGCCGAGCTCGCCGTATTCGGCGAGCAAAGCGGCGTCCGACCATCTGGTCCGCGCCTGGCAGCGAACCTACGGTCTGCCGGTGCTGCTGACCAATTGCTCGAACAATTACGGCCCGTTCCACTTCCCCGAGAAGCTGATTCCGCTGGTAATCCTCAACGCCTTGGCCGGCAAGCCGCTGCCCGTTTACGGTAACGGCCTGCAAGTGCGCGACTGGCTGTTTGTCGAGGATCACGCCCGGGCGCTGCTCAAAGTGGTCACTGAAGGCGTGGTCGGCGAGACCTACAACATTGGTGGTCACAACGAACAGAAGAACATCGACGTGGTGCGTGGCATCTGCGCGTTGCTCGAAGAGCTGGCGCCGAACAAGCCTGAAGGCGTGGCGCACTTCGCCGACCTCATTACCTTTGTCCAGGACCGTCCGGGCCACGACGTGCGCTACGCCATCGACGCGAGCAAGATCGAGCGCGAACTGGGTTGGGTGCCCGAAGAAACCTTCGAAACCGGACTGCGCAAAACCGTTCAGTGGTACCTCGATAACCTGGAGTGGTGCCGTCGTGTTCAGGACGGCAGCTATCAGGGCGAACGCCTGGGCGCCCTCAATACCAAGGAGCTGCTCGCATGATGAAAGGCATCGTTTTGGCCGGAGGCTCGGGAACGCGTCTGCACCCGATCACACTCGGCGTCTCCAAACAGCTGTTGCCGGTGTACGACAAACCGATGATCTACTACCCGATCTCGGTGCTGATGCTGGCCGGCATCAAAGATATTTTGCTGATCTCCACGCCTCAGGATCTGCCGCAGTACCGCAACCTGCTGGGTGACGGCAGTCAGTTCGGGGTCAATTTCAACTACGCCGAACAGCCTTCGCCAGATGGCTTGGCGCAGGCCTTTCTGATTGGTGAAGAATTCATCGGTGACGATTCGGTATGCCTCATCCTGGGCGATAACATCTTCCACGGTCAGCACTTTGGTGACCAGTTGAAGAACGCCGCCATACGCCCTTCCGGCGCCACCGTGTTTGGCTATTGGGTCAAGGATCCGGAGCGCTTCGGCGTGATTGATTTCGACAGCGAAGGCCGTGCCCTGTCGATCGAAGAGAAGCCGAAAAAACCGAAATCCAGCTATGCCGTGACCGGCCTGTATTTCTACGACAACGATGTGATCGAGATCGCCAAAGCGGTGAAGCCGTCACTACGCGGCGAGCTGGAGATCACTGACGTCAACAATGCCTATCTGCAACGCGGCGATCTGCAGGTCGAGCGCTTCGGTCGCGGTTTCGCCTGGCTCGACACCGGCACTCACGACAGCCTGCTCGAAGCCTCGCAATACGTGCAGACCATCGAGCACCGCCAGGGCCTGAAAGTCGCCTGCCTCGAAGAAATCGCCTACGAAAATGGCTGGATCAACCGCGAACAACTGTTGGAGCGCGCCAGCTATTTCGGCAAGACCGGCTATGGCCAGTACCTCTTCAAACTGGCCGGGGAAGAACAATGAATGTAATTGAAACCTCTCTTCCCGGCGTATTGATCATCGAGCCCACGGTCTTCGGTGACGAGCGCGGCTTTTTCTACGAAAGCTTCAATGCCAAATTGTTTGAAGAAGCGACAGGCCTGAACACACCATTCGTTCAGGACAACCACTCCCGCTCGCAGAAAGGGGTGCTGCGCGGCCTGCACTATCAGCTGGAAAATACCCAGGGGAAACTGGTGCGGGTGACCGTCGGTGAAGTGCTCGACGTGGCGGTGGATATCCGTCGCAGTTCGCCGAATTTCGGTCAGTGGGAAGCCTTACGCCTGTCCGCAGAAAACCGTCGCCAACTATGGGTCCCGGAAGGTTTTGCCCATGGGTTTGTGGTGCTCAGCGATTTCGCCGAGTTTCTCTACAAGACTACGGACTATTACGCGCCGTCCGCTGAGCGCTGCATTCGCTGGGACGATCCGACGCTGGCCATCGACTGGCAACTGGATGAAGCGCCCAAGCTTTCGGCCAAGGATCAGAACGGCAAAAGGTTGAAAGAGGCTGATCTGTTTCCATGAGGATTCTAATCAGCGGTCAGCACGGTCAGGTTTCGCGTGAATTGCAACGCCGCTTGGGCGCTGTCGGCGAGTTGGTGGTTTTGGGGCGTGATCAACTCGATCTGGCTCAACCGCTGCAGATTCGTCAGCAAGTGCAACGAGTTCGTCCCGACCTGATCATCAACGCAGCCGCTCATACAGCGGTTGATCAAGCTGAAAACGAGCCGGAACTGGCGTTTGCCATTAACGCGACCGGCCCGGGCGTTTTGGCCGAAGAAGCATTGGCACTGGGCATCCCGCTGATTCACTACTCCACCGATTACGTGTTCGATGGAAGTAAAACCGAGCCTTACGACGAAACCGACGTGCCTAACCCGCTCGGCGTTTACGGCAAGAGCAAACTGGCCGGTGAGCAAGCGATCAACGCAGTTCAAGGCCAGCACCTGATCCTGCGGACCAGTTGGGTCTACTCGAGCCACGGTCGTAATTTCCTGCTGACCATGCAACGCCTGCTGCAAGAAAAACCGGAGATGCGCATTGTCGCTGACCAGATCGGTGCACCCACCTGGGCCGGCACTATCGCTGCCAGCACCCTCGCGCTGATCGAACATTGGCAAGCGGGACAGGCCGGTGTCTGGGGCACTTATCACCTGACCGCTCAGGGGGAGACTTCCTGGTTCGGTTTCGCCCAAGCCATCGGCGAAGCGCTGCGGGATCAGGGCAAGCCTTGCGCAAACCTGCTGCCGATCCCCTCCAGCGACTATCCGACGCCGGCCGCCCGGCCGCTGAACTCGCGCCTGGATTGCAGCCGCCTGCAACGCGAATGGGGCGTCAGCCAGCCTGATTGGCAAACCGCGCTGCGCGAGTGTCTTGCCGAGCAAGCCTAGGCATAATGCGCCTGTACCCACAGGCGCCCGATGCTCATGACTCCGACCCTTCCCCGCAGACCCCGCTGGCGCAGCCTCGCACTGCTTGCACTGTGCCTGGCGCCGTTGCTGTGGCCGCTGGAGCATCTGGCCGAGCGTTACTACCGTAGCGAGCTGGCCGGGCAGAACCGTCAGACCCTCGACCTTTACGTCGCCAACCTGCTGGGTACGCTGCACCGTTATGAAGTGTTGCCGCAGATCCTCGGCGACCTGCCGGCCCTGCGCGCAGTGCTCGGTGCGCCTGACGACAGCGTCACCCAAGGCAATGCCAATCGCCTGTTGAAAAACATCAGCGCCCAGACCGGCGCCGAAGTCATGTACCTGATGGACACCACGGGCAAGACCCTGGCCGCGTCGAACTGGGATAAACACGACAGTTTTGTCGGCCGCAATTTTTCCTTCCGGCCGTATTTCAGCGAAGCCATGGCCGGTCGGCTCGGACGCTTTTTCGGCTTAGGCACCACGTCAGCCAAGCGCGGCTATTTCTTCGCCGCCGCCGTGCGCAACGGCGAGAAAATCATCGGCGTGCTGGTGGTCAAGGTCGACCTTGACCACACCGAAAGCCTGTGGGGTAAAACCCCGGAACAACTGCTGCTGACCGACCATAACGGCGTGGTCATCCTCACGTCGCGGCCTGAGTGGCGATTCCGCTCAACCCGGCCGTTGAACGAAGAAGAAAGCAAAGCGATCACCGCGATCCAGCCGTACCCGACCCGCGATCCAAAACCGTTGGAGCTCAACCCCAACGCCTGGCTGACCCAAACCCAGCAGATCGCCGAAACCGGCTGGAACGTCAGCATCCTCGCCCCACGCACCCTGATCGACCGCCCGGTGCGAACCGTCGTCGCCATTGGCGGCGCGACGTTACTGGTCTTGATGTTGCTGCTAGGCCTGATGATGCAGCGCCGTCGCCATTACCTCGAACGCATCGCCTTCGAAGCCAAGGCGCGGCGCGAACTGGAAGGCCGGGTCGCCGAACGGACCAGCGACCTCGAAGGCCTCAACCGTCGACTAAAACAGGAAGTGCTGGAACGCGAACATGCCCAGCAGGAACTGGTGCGCGCCCAGGACGACCTGGTGCAGGCCGGCAAGTTGTCGGCACTGGGGACGATGTCGGCGAGCATCAGCCACGAATTGAATCAACCGTTGGCCGCCATTCGCAGCTACGCGGAAAACGCTGAAGTGCTGCTCGATCATCAGCGCACCGACGATGCCCGCGGCAACCTCAAACTGATCAGCGAACTGACCGGACGCATGGCGTCGATCATTGCTCATTTGCGTGCCTTCGCCCGGCGCGATCGCCATGCGCCGGAAAGTGTCGCTCTGCAACCAGCGCTGGATGACGCCCTGGCGTTGCTGGCCAAGCGTCGGCGCAGCATGGAAGTCGAACTGATCCGCGATTTGCCGGCGGCCACGTTGTGGGTCGAGGCCGGGGAAACCCGTCTGCGCCAGGTGCTCGGCAACCTGTTGGCCAACGCGCTGGACGCGCTGACCGAAAAAGGCCCGCCGCGTAAACTCTGGTTGAGTGCCCAATCCACTGCGGACGGCGTCACGCTGTACATTCGCGACAACGGCCCCGGCTTCTGCATGGAAGCCCTTGGCCGCGCCAGCGAGCCCTTCTACACCACCAAGACCCGCACCCAGGGGCTTGGCCTGGGGCTGGCGATTTGCGAAACCCTGATGCGCGCCTTCGGCGGTGAACTGTCGTTCGCCAACCACAAGGAAGGCGGCGCCCTGATTACCCTGAAGTTGCGCGCAGGCGCACCGGGTGTGAGCCTGCAACCGTCCGAGGACCGAAGTGCATGACCATCGATAACCGTGTCCAGGTCGTGCTGATCGACGACGATCCCCACCTGCGTCAGGCCTTGAGCCAGACGCTGGACCTGGCGGGCCTGAAAATCCTGCCACTGGCCGAAGCGAAAGGCCTGGCCGGTCAACTGGAGCGCGACTGGCCGGGCGTGGTGGTCAGCGACATCCGCATGCCGGGCATGGACGGCCTTGAACTGCTGACCGAACTGCATGCCCAGGACCCGGAGTTGCCCGTATTGCTGATCACCGGCCACGGCGATGTGCCGCTGGCCGTGCAAGCGATGCGCGCCGGGGCATATGACTTCCTCGAAAAACCCTTCGCCAGCGACGCGCTGCTCGACAGCGTGCGCCGCGCATTGGCTCTGCGCCGACTGGTGCTGGATAACCGCAGCCTGCGTCTGGCCCTGAGCGATCGCAATGAACTGAGCACCCGACTGGTCGGGCAATCGGCGCCGATGCTGCGCTTGCGTGAGCAGATTGGTGCATTGGCGGCGACCAAGGCTGACGTGCTGATTCTTGGCGAAACCGGTGCCGGCAAAGAAGTGGTCGCCCGGGCGCTGCATGATTTGTCGAACCGGCGTAATGGCCCATTCGTGGCGATCAACGCCGGGGCGTTGGCCGAATCGGTGGTGGAAAGTGAGCTGTTCGGTCACGAGCCGGGCGCCTTCACCGGCGCGCAAAAGCGCCGCATCGGCAAATTCGAATTCGCCAACGGCGGCACGCTGTTCCTCGATGAAATCGAAAGCATGAGCCTGGATGTGCAGGTGAAATTGCTGCGCTTGCTTCAGGAGCGCGTGGTCGAGCGTTTGGGCGGTAATCAACTGATCCCGCTGGACATCCGCATCATCGCCGCGACCAAGGAAGACCTGCGTCAATCTGCCGATCAGGGTCGCTTCCGGGCCGACTTGTATTACCGCCTGAACGTCGCGCCGCTGCGTATTCCACCGTTGCGTGAACGCGGCGAAGACGCGCTGATGCTGTTCCAGCATTTTGCCGACGAAGCCAGCGCCCGCCATGGCTTGCCGCCCCATGAACTGCAACCGGGGCAACGCGCCCTGCTGCTGCGCCACACCTGGCCGGGCAACGTGCGGGAACTGCAAAACGCAGCCGAACGTTTCGCCCTGGGTCTGGAACTGGCCCTGGACAACAACGCACCGGAGGGCGCTGCCGGCATGACGGTCGAAGTGGTCAGCGGCGGCCTGAGCGAGCAAGTGGAAAACTTCGAGAAATCGTTGATTGCCGCCGAACTGGCGCGCCCTCACAGCTCGGTGCGGAGCCTTGCCGAAGCCCTCGGCATTCCGCGCAAGACTCTGCACGACAAACTGCGCAAGCACGGCCTGAACTTCGCCGACGGTGGCGCCAGCAGCCACACCGACGAACTCGATTGAGCTACCGTCCCATCATCATCTTTAAAAAAGAGACCCGTGAATGAGCCGCGACAGTCGTCACCTGGAATCAGTCCTCCACCGCGATATTCCGTTGACCCGGGACATGGGCCTCAAAGTGCTCGACTGGCACGACCAGCAACTGCGCCTGCATATGCCGCTAGAGGCCAACGTCAATCACAAAAGCACCATGTTCGGCGGCAGCCTGTACTGCGGCGCGGTGCTGGCAGGCTGGGGCTGGCTGCATTTGCGCTTGCATGAAGAAGGGATTGAAGGCGGGCACATCGTGATTCACGAAGGGCACATCACTTATCCACTGCCGGTGACCATGGACGCGATCGCGATTTGCCAGGCACCGAGTGCGGTGGTGTGGAAGAAGTTTCTGGCGACGTATGAGCGATACGGGCGGGCGCGGTTGACGTTGCATTCAAGGATCGTCAATGCCGATAGCGATGACGATGCGGTGAGGTTTACCGGGCAGTACGTCCTCCACCGGTAAAGACACAAAACCTGTGGCGAGGGAGCTTGCTCCCGTTGGAGTGCGCAGCACTCCCATTCCTGTCACCACTGTTTGCCTGGTGTAATTGAGTTGCAGGTTTTGGGGCCGCTTCGCAACCCAGCCGAAGCAAGCTCCCTCGCCACAGGTTTGGGTGAACTCAGGATCGGGCCAGTTCCAGTAACTTCTCTCGCCACGCGGCCTTCGCCGGCAACGCCAGGAAAAACTCATTCAACAGCGATTCCCGCGCCGGATAACAAAACGGCGCACCGCTCAAATCCAGCACTTCACCGCCAGCGCCTTCCAGTACACCTTGCGCTGCCGCCGTGTCCCACTGCGAAGTCGGCGCCAACCGTGGATAACAATCCGCCGCACCTTCCGCCAGCAGGCAAAACTTCAACGAACTGCCGATGTTCGCCAGTTGCAACTCACCCAGACTGGCGCTCAACCCGGCCAGCAAACGCTCTTGCTCGGGGCTTGAATGCCGGCGGCTGGCGACGACGGTAAACGCCTCACCCGCAGCAGGAACCTCGCGAACCTGAATCGGCAACGCCTCGGCACCTTTATCACCGCGCCACGCGCCCAGACAGGCACCGCCGACATAAAACCGCCCGTTGGTCGGCATCGACACCACGCCGAACACCACCCGGCCCTGCTCGATCAGCGCGATGTTGACGGTGAACTCTTCGCTGCCGGAGATGAACTCCTTGGTCCCGTCCAACGGGTCCACCAGCCACCAACGCTGCCAGCCGGCTCGCACGATTTGGGGAATGTTGGCGTCTTCTTCGGACAGCACCGGAATACTCGGGTCCAGCGCCGTCAACCCGGCCAGAATCAGGTGATGAGCCGCCAGGTCAGCGGCGGTGACCGGCGAGTCGTCAGCCTTCGCCGTCACCGCAGTCCCCGTGCGCCAGAACGGCAAAATCGCTTCGCCAGCCTTCAACGCCAGTTCCACCACCGGCGCCATCAACGGATGCGGGAAATTCATGGCACAAACACCCCACGCTGAGTCAACAGATCACGGGCCAGATACAGCGCCGCCAAGGCACGGCCCTCCGTGAATCGCGGGTTCTGCGCCAGGGCCGACAGCTCGCGCAGGTTGATCTTGTCGACCCCCATCGGCTCGGGCTCGTCGCCTTCCAGACTTTCTTCGTACAGATCGGTGGCCAGCACCACCTGGATCTTCTGGCTCATGTAACCGGGCGACAACGACAACTCGGTCAGATGCTCCAGCTGCCGCGCGCCATACCCGGCCTCTTCCTTGAGCTCGCGCTCGGCCGCCGCCAGCACGTCCTCGCCCGGCTCGATCAAGCCTTTGGGCAACGAAAGTTCATAGGCATCGGTGCCGCCGCAATACTCTTCGACCAGCACGGCATGATCCGCATCGAGCATCGCCACGATCATCACCGCGCCATACCCGGCGCCTTTGCCGACCAAGCGCTCGTAAGTGCGCTCCACGCCATTGGAAAAGCGTAGCTTCAGCTCCTCGACGCAGAATAAACGGCTGGTGGCGACGATCTCGCGGGCGAGTACGGTGGGTTTCTGGCGCATGAAAGGCTCCTTGGCGTAAGCGGGTTACTATACCCGGCCTATCCTGATTGTTGACCTCGGATATCTTTTTTACCGTTGGAGAAGTTTTTTATGTCCCTGCTGCCCTGGCGCGACATCGACACCGTTCTGCTGGATATGGACGGCACGCTGCTGGACCTGCACTACGACAACCATTTCTGGATGGAGCACCTGCCTCAGCGTTATGCCGAGTTGCACGGGGTCAGCCGGGCCATGGCCGAGATGGAATTGCAGCCGCTGTTCGAACGCAACGCCGGTCAGTTGCAGTGGTATTGCCTGGATTTCTGGAGCGCCGAGCTGAAACTGCCGGTGCGTGAGTTGAAACTGGAAACCGCACACCTGATCGCCCTGCGCCCGGATGCGGACACGTTTCTGGCGGCGATCAAACAGGCGGGCAAACGCGTGGTGATGATCACCAATGCGCACCGTGACTCGCTGTCATTGAAACTGGAACGGATTGAACTGGCACCCTACTTCGAACGGTTGATCAGCTCGCATGACTACGGTTTTCCCAAGGAGAATCCGCAGTTCTGGGAGGCGTTGCAGGCCGACATCGGGTTCGACCCCGCGCGCAGCCTGTTTATTGACGACACGTTGCCGATCCTGCGCAGTGCGCGCAGGTTTGGGGTGGCGCACCTGTTGGCGGTGAGTGAGCCGGACAGTCGCAAAGGGCCGAAGGACACGGCGGAGTTTGCGGCGGTGGGGGATTATCGGGAGTTGATTGCAGGGCTTTAGACCGAGGCGCCTTCATCGCCAGTTCAGGCCGGCTCCTACAGGTTTTGTGTCGTTCACAAATAGTGCGTACGACTCAATCCTGTAGGAGCCGGCTTGCTGGCGATGGCCATCACATGGTCTTGAGGGTTACTCAGGAATCCGCAACGACTGCCCCGGATAGATTTTGTCCGGGTGCTTGAGCATCGGTTTGTTGGCCTCAAAGATTTTGTTGTACTTGTTGGCATCGCCATACACGCGCAGGGAAATCGCGCTGAGAGTGTCGCCCTTCACGACGGTGACAAACTTTGCGGCCACTACCACCGGCCCGGTCACAGTAATCTGGTCATCCACACTACCAACACCGGCGATATTGCCTACGGCCAGCAGGATCTTCTCCTTCTCTTCCTGACTGCCGACTTCACCCGTCACGGTGACCTTGTCGCCATCCACCGTGGCCTGCACATTCGGGTTACCCAGTCCGACTTTGCTGATGTGTTCCTTCAACTGCTCGCTGGCATTGGCGTTGCCCGGCGTCAGCAGGTCGATAAGTTTTTCGCCTGCTTCTTTCACAAAGCTAAAAATACTCATGGTGCACTCTCCTTGGGTTTTAGGTTCCAGACGCAAAAGCCTAGACCAAGCTTGAAACCCCCGATTCCAACCCGACCAATGACGCTGATCCGGCACAAGCGCTAGAATCCCGACCCTCACCGCACCCTGGAGCGAAGATGGACATCAAGCAGCTGAAATTCCTCATCGCCCTCGACGAAACCCGCCACTTCGGCCAGGCCGCCGCGCGCTGCCATATCACCCAGCCGACCCTGTCTATGCGCCTGCGCAGCCTCGAAGAAGAACTCGACCTGCCGCTGGTCAATCGTGGCCAGCGCTTCGAAGGGTTCACTGCGCCGGGCGAGCGCGTGTTGGCGTGGGCGCGCACGGTGCTGGCGGCCTATGACGGCTTGCAGGCCGAGGCCGCCGCCTGTCGCGGCAATCTGGTCGGTACGCTGCGGTTGGGCGTGGTGCCGCTGTCGAGTTTCGATCCGCTGCCGTTGATGCAACGCCTGCATGCCGAACACCCGAACCTGCGCTTTGAACTCTCGGCCCTGAGCTCCGAACAAATCCTCGAACAACTGGCGAACAATCGCCTGGACCTAGGCGTGTCGTACCTGGAGCGACTGGACAACGAGCGTTTCGACTCCCTGGCCTTCAGCGAAACCCGCATGGGCCTGCTCTACGATCAGCGCTTCTTCAGCTTCGGCGAGGCGCCGTTGAGTTGGGAGTCATTGATCGAGTTGCCCTTGGGCATGCTCACCAGCGGCATGCACTTTCGCCAGTCCATCGATCACAATTTCCACAGCCGCGGCCTGACGCCCCAGCCGCTTCTGCAAACCGACGCCGTCCATCAATTGTTACAAGCGGTGCACGGTGGCCTCTGCTGCGCGGTGATGCCGCTGGATGGCGGCCTGGAAAACCTCACCGATCACTTGCGTTTGCAACCCATCGAAAACGCCAAAACCCTTGCCCGGCTTGGGCTGATCATGCGCCGCAGCGCCCCGCGCTCAGCGCTGGCCGAAGCCTGCTTTGCGATCTATCAGAAATCGCTGACAGCTTCTTGATCGACGTCATCTATCGGCAGATCAGTAATAGCGATTAGACGCGACATGTTGACGCGCCTAGGCTTAAACCTGACCAAACCGTCGGTGATGCCCCATGAACGCCAAGCGCCCTGCCTGCCCGGTGCCGGCCACAGAAACGCCCGCGCCCGCCGCCAGCCAGACCTACAGTTACAACGACCTTCAATACACCGAATCGGCCAGCACCGCGCTCGCCGAGGAAGTCGCGCTGGCAATCGCTTATAACGGCATCAGCCAGGCGGTGATGTTGGTCACGCCGACTGATCTTGAAGACTTCATCGTCGGTTTCAGCCTCGGCAGCGGCATCATCGAAGACGCGTCCGACATCTATGACCTGCAACTCAGCGGTTCGGGCTCGGCGCAATACGCGCAAGTGACCATCGCCAATCGCGCGTTCTGGAACCTCAAGCAGCAGCGTCGGCAAATGGCCGGCACCAGCGGCTGCGGGCTCTGCGGCGTGGAGGCGGTGGAACAGGCATTGCCGGACCTAAAAGTGTTGCCCGGTGCGCCCCTGCCTCCCGCCGAATGGCTGGACGGTTTGCGCCAGCGCATCGGTGCGTTCCAGCCTCTTGGCCAGTACTCCGGCGCAGTGCATGCAGCGGTGTTCATGAATGGTCAGGGCGAATTGCTGCTGGGCCGCGAAGACATCGGCCGGCACAACGCTCTCGACAAACTGATTGGCGGGCTGATCCGCCAGAAGATCCCGACTGAAGGCGGCCTGGCGATTGTCACCAGCCGTTGCAGCCTCGAATTGATTCAGAAAGTACTGCGCGCCGGCATCCAGACCCTGGTCAGCCTGTCGTCGCCCACGGGCCTCGCCGTGCAATGGGCCCGTCGTCACAACCTCAACCTCATCCATCTGCCCCAGAAGAATGCACCGCGGGTCTACAGCCCGGCATTGGAGAAACAAGCGTGAGTCAACACCGTCAAGCCGACCAGAAACCCGTCCCTCGCTACAAGCCCTACAAAGGCCCGGCCGGCGGCTGGGGCGCACTGGCCAGCGTTGCCCGGGCCTGGTTGACCAGTGACAACGCGCTGAAAAACCTGCGCATGATGCTCAAAACCAACAAGAACGGCGGATTCGACTGCCCCGGTTGCGCCTGGGGCGATTCCAACGAAGCCGGCATGGTGGCGTTCTGCGAGAACGGCGCCAAAGCGGTGAACTGGGAAGCCACCAAGCGGCGTGTCGATGGCGCGTTCTTCGCCAAGCACAGCGTCAGCTCGTTGCTGGAACAGAGCGACTATTGGCTGGAATATCAGGGCCGTCTGACCGAGCCATTAAGCTATGACGCGGAAACAGATCGCTACAAGCCGATCAGCTGGGAAGCGGCGTTCGCCTTGATCGCCAAACATTTGCAGGGCCTGTCGAGCCCGAATCAGGCCGAGTTCTACACCTCGGGCCGCGCCAGCAATGAAGCGGCGTACCTGTATCAGCTGTTCGTGCGCGCCTACGGCACCAACAATTTCCCCGACTGTTCGAACATGTGCCACGAGGCCAGCGGTGTGGCACTGGCGCAAAGCGTCGGCGTCGGCAAAGGCACCGTGACCTTCGACGACTTCGAACACGCCGATGCGATTTTTGTCTGGGGCCAGAACCCGGGCACCAACCATCCGCGGATGCTCGAACCTTTGCGCGAAGCCGTGAAACGCGGCGCGCAAGTGGTGTGCGTCAACCCACTGAAAGAGCGGGGCCTGGAACGCTTCCAGCACCCGCAGCACCCGATCGAAATGCTCACCAACGGCGACAAGCCGACTAACACCGCCTACTTCCGCCCGGCGCTCGGCGGCGACATGGCGGTGTTGCGCGGCATGGCGAAATTCCTGCTGCATTGGGAGCGCGAAGCGCAGCAGACCGGTAACCCTTCCGTGTTCGATCACGACTTCCTCAATGAACACAGCGCCAACGTGTTGGAATACCTGGGCGCCATTGATGACACGCCGTGGGCGCAGATCGTCGAGCAATCCGGCCTGACCCTGGTGGAAATCGAGCAAGCGGCGCGCATGTACGCCAAAGGCAAGAACGTCATCATGTGCTGGGCCATGGGCATCACTCAGCACCGCCACTCGGTGGCAACCATCCAGGAAATCGCCAACCTGATGTTGCTGCGCGGCAACATCGGCCGGCCCGGCGCCGGCCTGTGCCCGGTGCGCGGCCACAGTAACGTGCAAGGCGACCGGACGATGGGCATCAACGAACGTCCGCCGGTGGCGTTCCTCGATTCCCTGGAGCGGCGCTTCCAGTTCAAGGTGCCGCGTGAAAACGGTCATAATGTGGTCGAGGCGATCCACGCGATGGCCGAAGGTCGCGCCAAAGTCTTTATCGGTCTGGGTGGCAACTTCGCCCAGGCGACCCCGGACAGCCCGCGCACCTTCCAGGCCCTGAGCAATTGCGACCTGACCGTGCAGATCAGCACCAAGCTCAACCGCAGCCATTTGGCCCACGGTAAAGAGGCGCTGATCCTGCCGTGCCTGGGCCGTACCGACATCGACATCCAGACCGAAGGCGCGCAAGCGGTGACCGTCGAAGATTCGTTCAGCATGGTCCACGCCTCCAACGGCCAGTTGCAGGCACTGTCGAACCAGATGCGCTCGGAGCCGTGGATCATCGCCGGCATCGCTGCCGCGACCTTGGGCAGCAAACCGGTGGACTGGAACTGGCTCGTGGCCGATTACAGCCGCATTCGCGATCTGATCGCCGATACCATTCCGGGCTTTCGCGACTTCAACGAGAAGATCAAGAATCCGGGCGGTTTCTACCTCGGCAACAGCGCCGGGGCACGCAAGTGGAACACCCCGTCAGGGCGCGCCAATTTCCGCCCGAACGTCCTGCCCAAAGACCTGGTGCACGAACGCACCCGCGCTACGGGCGTGTTGCCGGACCTGATCATGCAATCGATGCGTTCTCACGATCAGTACAACACCACGATTTATGGGCTGGATGACCGTTATCGTGGCGTGAAGGGTCAGCGGGATGTGTTGTTCGTCAATGAAGCGGACATCATCCGCCTGGGGTTCAAGCCTGGGCAGAAGGCTGACATCGTTTCGATCTGGGACGATGGGCGTGAGCGTCGGGTGAAGGGCTTTACGCTGCTGGCGTTTGATATTCCTGCGGGGCAGGCGGCGGCTTACTATCCAGAAGTGAATCCGCTGGTGCCACTGGAAAGCACCGGGGATGGCAGCCATACGCCGACGTCGAAGTTTGTGGCGATCCGTCTGGAAATGGCGAGTGATACCGGGTTGATTTTGGCCAAGTCGGCTTAACGCGACAGCAGGTCCGGACTTTTCGCGGGCAAGCCTCGCTCCCACAGGTTNTTGCCCGCGAAGGCGCCCGCAAGGGCAACACATGATCGCCTCCCGCAACTTTCCAATCGCCCACAAAAAAGGCCGTTTTTTCACAAAAACGGCCTATCCGAAGTAGCTAAAGACCGGCGAAAAACCCTTAAGTTCCGCCCAAAAAACAGTAACTTATAGAAATGTGCTCAAGTCGTGTTACTCGTCGGATTTCGATTGTCACGACCAGGACACAGCCTCAGGATCGCGCCGTCATCCCCTTGAGGTTCCTCTATGAAGTTCTCCTCGATTCTCTTGTTGTCCCTTGGCCTGGTCAGTGGCTTCGCTTCTGCCGGAGGCACCACCGAAGCAGGAGTGGGCGGCGCATTGGGCGGGGTTCTTGGCTCGGTCGTCGGTCAGTCGCTGGGCGGCAATACAGGTTCCACCATTGGCGCGGCCCTGGGCGGCGCGGGTGGTAGCGCAGTCGGCGCAGACAAACGCAGCCGTGGCGAAGCCGCCATTGGCGGTGCGTTGGGCGCAGCAGGCGGTAACGTGGTCGGCCGCAGCATGGGCGGCACCACCGGCAGCCTGATCGGCTCCGCAGCAGGCGGCGGCGCCGGTGGCGCGCTGGGTAACTATATGGGCAACAAGAGCGATGAAGACGATGATCGTCGCTCGTATCGCGGCGGCCGTGATGACCGTCGTTACTACCGTGACGGCCACCCGGGCCGAGGTCATGCCTATGGTCATCGCAAACATAACAAGCACTATCGTCATCATTGAGGCCTGAACGGCTTCGCTGATCGATAGATAAAAAATCGCAGCCCAAGGGCTGCGATTTTTTTTGTCCGTCAAACCACCAGACGCTCCAATGCACCACGCAATCCGGCTGGAATCGCCACCGGTTGATTCGACGTCCGATCCACAAACACATGCACGAAGCGCCCCGCCGCGCAGGCCTCGTCTTCCCCAGCCTTGAACACCGCCAGTTCGTACTGCACCGAGCTGTTGCCCAGCTTGCCCACCCGCAGACCGATCTCGATTCGGTCTGGAAAGGCGATGGAGGCGAAGTAATCGCAAGACGAACTCACCACAAAACCCACCACCTCGCCGTCATGGATATCCAGGCCGCCGACTTCGATCAAGTAGGTGTTCACTGCCGTGTCGAAAAAGCTGTAGTAAGTGACATTGTTGACGTGACCGTAGGCGTCGTTGTCGTGCCAACGGGTGGTGATGGGCTGGAAGTGCGGGTAGTCGGTGCGTTGGTTCATGCGCAGCTCTCGTCTTGAAGTGGATGAAGTCTACCGATCCGCAAACCCTTTACCCACCGCCTCTAACTCACCAATCAGGCGCGCCGGTTTCCAGTGATCGCCTTGACGGGTCTCCAGCGCCATCAACCGCTGATGAATATCCGCCAGCCCTTGCTGATCCGCCCACGCCATTGGCCCGCCCTTGTCCGCCGGGAAACCGTACCCGTTGAGGTACACCAGATCGATGTCGTGCGCCGACCCCGCAATACCTTCCTGAAGGATCTTCGCGCCTTCATTGACCAGCGCCAGCAGACAGCGCTCGAGAATCTCCTCAGGGCTTATCTCGCGACGCTGGAAGCCAAGCCCTTCGCTAACATTTAGCACCAGCGCATCGACTTCAGGATCGTGTTCAGCCTGTCGACTGCCCGGTTCATAGTGGTAATAGCCATTGCCGCTCTTCTGACCAAAACGCCCCAATTCGCACAAGCGGTTATCCACCTGAACCTCAGGCGCATCCTGCCCTTCGCCAGCCAATTCCCGAGCGCGCCATCCCAGATCGACGCCAACCACGTCGTACATGCGAAACGGCCCCATGGCAAAACCGAAACCTTGCAGCGCCGCATCCACCTGATAGGGATAAGCGCCCTCAAGCAGCATCTTGCGTGCTTCGAGCACGTAGGTATTGAGCATGCGGTTGCCGATGAAACCGTTGCAGTTGCCCGCTACCACGCTGACCTTGCCCATGCGCTTGCCCAGCTCCAGCGCCGCATCGAGTACGGCGGGCGAAGTCTGCGCACCGCGAACGATTTCCAGCAATTTCATGATGTGCGCCGGGCTGAAGAAGTGCAGCCCCAAGACCTGTGCCGGACGGCGAGTCGCCGCGGCGATGGCGTCGATATCCAGCGCCGACGTGTTGCTGGCCAGAATGCCTTCGGGTTTGAGCAGCCCGTCCAGTTCGCGGAAGATCTTTTGCTTGAGCTCAAGGTTTTCGTAAACCGCTTCGATCACCAGATCAACCTCGCGGATCGACGCATAATCGGCCGCCGCCGTGACCCGTGCGATGCGCGCATCCGCCTCGGCCTGATCGATGCGACCCTGGCGCACATTGTGCGCGCAGGTGTCCGCCACGGTGGCCAGCGCCTGTTCCAGCATCTGCGGATTGTTATCGACCCACTGCACCGGAACGCCGGCGTTGGCCAGGCACATGACAATGCCACGACCCATGGTGCCTGCACCGATCACGGCGGCGCGCTGAATGTTGAACGGTGTCTGGCTCATGTTTGCTCTCTTGTTGGCGATCCATAGACAGACCTCACCATAGTCAGCCGCTGGGTATTTTTGAAATTTATTCCTGTGATGAGCAACATTCAGCGGATGGATGAGCCCGCAGGATTAATGCAAATCCCTGTGGGAGCGAGCTTGCTCGCGATGGGGCCATCACATTCAGCATTGATGTTGACTGTAGCGCCGCCATCGCGAGCAAGCTCGCTCCCACAGTGGGGCACAATTCAGCCTGCGAGATGTTGTTCAGCCCACTCCCGCACGTCGGCATACGGATAATTCTCCAGCGCCGCAAATCCCGAAATCGAACGCGCCTTGAGCTTGGTAAACAGCGGCACGCTGATCCCGCACAAAAACCGGGTGACGCGTTCAGCCGACGGCACATTGCCGGTGTGCTGCTCATGCCTGTGGATAAAATCACCGCACAGCGCTTCAAAGTTTTTATCCACAAGCGCCGGCAATTCCGGCGGCGATGGCAGCCGCGCCACTTGCCCATGACACACCGAACAATGCCCGCACTGACGAGGCGCGTTTTCATCGCCGAAGTACTCGGCCAGGCGATAGCCCAGGCAATGGTCGGTGGCGAACAGATCCAGCATCGCGTGAATCCGAGCAATCTCGGTACGTTCATGCTGGGTGAAATAGGCGTGCAGTTCGGCGCTCAGTGCCTGACTGTCGACATTCGCTTGCAGCAGGCTGTAGACCTCGGTCATTTGCTTGCTTTCCAGTTCGACCCAGCCTTTCTCCTGGAAATAATCCAGCGCCTTGACCACCCGGTTGCGCTCGGCTTGGTGCTGTTCATAGAGCGCATCGAAATTCACTGTGGCCCAGGTTCGGGCGCGGCTGGAGGTCTGGATAATGGCCGCGACAAAGTCTTTGCGCTCGCCCTCGAAGCGGGCCAGCAAAGCTTCCGGTTCTTGCAAATACTTGAAGCGGTATTCGGCGTAATAGGCGTAACGCGGGGCAATCAAACCACGCAGTTCGAGTTGCACCAACAAGGTCTTGAGCGGCAGCTGGCGAATGTTGCTCTGGTCCGACAAGGGTCCCAACAGAAACTCCCACTGCCCCTCCGGCGCAGCAGCTTGCATCTCATCGAGTACACAGCGAATGCCGTCCAGTTCTGGCGTGTCGCCGTAGACGAAATTTTCCAGCACGTTGAGGCTGTCGCGGTTTGCCAATACCAGGCAGTCGGATGGCTGCCCGTCACGTCCGGCGCGGCCGATTTCCTGGCTGTAGTTTTCGATGGATTTGGGCAGGTCGAAATGCACGACGTTGCGGATGTCGCTCTTGTCGATGCCCATGCCGAAGGCAATGGTGGCAACGATGCAATTCGACTGCCCGCCCATGAAGCGTTTCTGGATGGCTTCGCGTTGTTCGTGGGGCAAACCAGCGTGATAGGCCTCGGCCTGAATGCCGTTGCGTCCCAGGTGTTCGGCGATATGTTCGGCGGTTTTTTGCAGGGTGACGTAGACGATGCTCGGCTGACCGGGACGTTCGCTCATCCATTCGACGAGTCGTCGGCGTTTGTCCTGACCACGTACCGGCTCGACCAGCAGATTAAGGTTCGGCCTGTAGAAACCGGTGGTCACCACGTCTTCGGGGGCGATGGCGAATTTGGCCTCCATGTCCGCGATCACTTTGGGCGTCGCAGTGGCGGTCAGCAGCAGCGCCTGCGGAATGTTGAACTGGCGTTGGTAGTCGGGAAGCTTGAGGTAGTCGGGGCGGAAATTGTGGCCCCACTCCGAGATGCAGTGGGCCTCGTCCACCACCAACAACGAGATCGGCACCTGCTGCAGGAAATTGCGGAAGCGTTCGTTCTTCAGGCGCTCCACGGAGATCATCAAAATCTTCAGCTCGCCGGACCTGGCCCGGGCCATCACATCACTTGCGTCGTCCCGACTCTGGGCCGAATCGATGCTGCCCGCTGCAATGCCATGGCGTTGAAGGAACGCCAACTGATCCTGCATCAATGCCAGCAGTGGCGAGACCACCAGCGTCAGATGCGGCAGTAAAAGGGCCGGCAATTGATAACAAAGGGACTTGCCCGAGCCGGTGGGGAAAATCGCCGCCGCCGAGCGCCCGGCCAACACCGCGCTGACCGCCGCCTCCTGGCCAGGCCGAAACTGTGGATAACCGAAAACCTGTTCCAGGGTGTTGTGCATAAGCTGTCACTCCGTTGACCGCTGCGAAGCCCAAAGCCTAGCCGGCAAACGCAGCGAGTCGAGAAAAGGTCGGGGACCAAAACGATACGGGATGATACAGCGGATGCAACATGGACAAGGTCAGACTTGAGGATTCGGGCGGTGGGGAGATTGCTTTCGCGAGCAAGCCCGCTCCCACAGGGAAATGCATTTCAATGTGGGAGCGAGCTTGCTCGCGAAGAGGCCAGTCAAGTCAGCGCAACAACCGGAATTGACTCAGGGCACCAACACCGCCACCCGCAGTTGCTCATTCAGCGCCTGCTCATGAAACACCTGGCTTCTACTCGCCCAAACCGCATGGGCCGGGCTGATTTCCCCCGTGAAAGCCGCCGCCAACTGACGCAAGTCGGCGACGCTTCGCACGCGGGGGCAGAAGGGTTCGTCGTCGCAGTTCTGACTGGCGCCGCGGTAAGTGGCCAGTAACCGATCCCACAACCCGTCACGCACCTGCCTGACCGACTTGAGCTTCACATCCTGCACGCCCAGTCGCTGTTTCAGACTGTGTTCGTCGAGCATTTCACTGGCCAGCAGTGCCTTGCCGAACATCAACACCTCGGCGCGGGACGCGGTGTCCACGTTCGCCTGGCTGGTCAGGGCATCCGGCCAACCGGTGCGATCCATATTGGCGAGGACCATCGGGTTGCTAGCGTCAGCTGCGCTCGCCAACCGACAAACACCCGCCCACAGCAACAAAACCGAGGCCATACGTAGCCATTGCATACTTAATTCCCTTTAAGCGTTGAAAGGACGTTTTTCGAAACGTCCTACAGATTCTGGCGCGCACCTTACAGAGGATTGATGCGCTTCGCCTGACAAACACGTAGGAAATTCGACCTCTAGGGGAATTGCTGAAAAAAGCCTCGGGGAACACGTAGGCAAAAGGCCACAACGCAGGTAAATCCCCTACAAACCCCGTCCATTTGCGCGGTATTGCGACGCCTGGATGCGCGCCTCTATAGTTTGCCGCGCCGCTGAATACAGGACAGACCTCATGCAAGACCGCTATCGCCCGCTCAAAACCAGCTACAGCGAAACGCCCGTGTTGGTCATCGATACGGAGGCCGACCCTCACGACATCCTCGACGCTGCCCGACAACGCATCCGCGCCGCCAGCGATCTGCTCGAAACGCTGTATTGCCTGTGCTTCAAACAGGCCAATGCGGACGACATCCCCAACATCATCAACGGGTTGTACCTGCTGACCCAGGACGGCAATGAACTGCTCGACATCGCCCGACAGCGCCTGCCAAAAACCACCACCGATTGACGCATTCACCACAATCCACTGTGGGAGCCTGCTCGCGATGAACGATGACGCGGTGCACCTGGTAGCAAACGAGAGAATTGGCGGCCGGGGATAAATCCGTAGGCAACGCCCTATCAAAGCTTCGTCCGGGTCCTACAAGCGAAGACTCTTTGTCGCCTATCGCTACTCGGCGGCTCACACCTATAGTCGTGATTGTCGCAGCGAATCCGCGACTCGGGCTTGGTCACCTGATTAGAGAACTCATTTCGCTTCCGTTGTATGCTGCGGCACCTCAAGTGCTGCACGCTATATGGTGGCTGTGTTCGGGACGCCTACGGGCGTACCGGCTAAGTGAGTTCTCACCGGTTTGACCAACCCGAACACAGTCCGCCTCCATCGCTTGGTCACGCTGGTGGCGGTTTCCCCGATGTACTTGAGAATTCTCACTATGAAAAAATGGAATCCGCTTTCAAACAATCGTTACCTCCCACTGCAAACCAACCTCACCGATTCCCCGCCCCTGATCATCGACACAGAGGCCAACCCCCAGGACATCCTCGAAGCCGCCCTCCAGCGCATCCGAGCCTCCAGCGACCTCCTCAAAACCCTGCACTGCGTTTGCTTCAAACACGGCGACGTCGAAGACATTCCGCACATCACCCACGCGCTCTACCTCTTGGCCCAGGACGGCTGCGACCTACTGCAAGTCGCCCAACAACGCATGATCGGCTGGAAAGCACCCGCCTGACGTCGAGTAAGAAGATCGTTCCCACGCTCCGCGTGGGAATGCCTCTACGGACGCTCCTCGTTCGGCTCTTGGAACGTCGAGCGTCAAATACCGGAGATAACCATGAGCAAATTTTTCAATGAGCTAATGGAAAGCGTGCGACAGATGAACGAAATCATAAGCGGTGAGCGAGAGCCTTCCCGCGAATTTCATATCGATGCGTCGCCAGTGAAAGAAAACCGGGGTCGATCAGATGCTTGGGTGGAAGCGAGCAACAGATCCTCCCTTCCCCCCACGCCTGACGCCCAATAAGATCCGCGCAAGCCCAACCGGACCCCTGAACCATGATCCTCGCCCCTAACTTCCCCGACGACCACACCATGCACCTGCTCATGCAGTTGCTGCACGAAGAACTCGGCCTGCCCGAACGCAAAACCATCAGCCTCACTACCTCGATCAACTTCGACCTGGGCTGCAATGGCGCTGATGCGCGGCATTTGATGGAGGCGCTGGAAGAACAGTTCGGGATCGACTTCGTGGACTACGACGCCTATCGCTACTTTCATCCGGAAGGATTTGATGTGCATCTCAAGCGGAGGGCAAAGGGGCGCGGCGACAAAGTCCCACTGACCATCGGCATGCTTTACCACGCGGTCAAGGTGCAACGCTGGGATACACAGGAATTGGAAAGCCAACAAAGCAGCCGCAGCATCTGAACCGGCCTGTATAACTGCAATTATTCTGGCGCTATCACCTCATAAGTGAAGGAATATTAGCTGCATGGCTAGAAAAACAGCGCCACTGCTTCCTCGTACCAAACGACTGCTTACCGAGTTCGGCGAACGCCTGAAACTGGCACGTTTGCGTCGAAGGTTGACCGCTAAAATGGTGGCAGAGCGGGCCGGCATGTCTGTCATGACCTTGCGTTCACTGGAGTCGGGTGGTGCAGGGGTGACGATGGGGGCGTATCTGTCAGTGATGCAGGCATTGAGCCTGGAGCAAGACTTAAACAAGCTTGGCGAATCCGATGAGATGGGACGTCGATTACAAGATGCTCAGTTAAGTCGAGCCTCAAGTCCAAAGATCAAAAAAACCAGTCACGACCAAAGCACCACTACCGCCAAGGTAAGCAAACCATTCGGCTCTCAGACAGGTAGTGTTATTCGTGGGTCAGATTACTGCGGGTTTGACCCGGACGACTTCCCACTGAATACCTAAGCTTTTTCCGCTTTATTTACGGAAAAAAAGAAGCCTGCATCCTACACATAACGAGGCATGTAGATTGGGGCGCGGCTTTAATACGAGAAACCGCTCACCTCGATTTCACCAGCTATCGCCACTGCCAACCCAAAGGTTACGATGCGCTCCCCAAACACACCTATAAGGACATAGCGTGGACGTATTGATGGGTTTACTCGCCGCCCTACTCTGGGGCGGCACGGATTTTCTGGTGGGTTTGAACGCCCGCGCAGTCGGCGTCAAACGCGCGGTGTATTTCGGTCAGGCACTGGGCTTTAGCATCATGACGTTGCTGTTGATCGCCTTTCCTGCCTTCATTCTCAAATCCATGTCGGCATCGCTCGATGTCTGGCTGATCGGCATTGTCGCCGCTGTGTTGACCGTGTCTGGAGCGCTGGCCTTGTCCAAGGCGTTCGCCCTCGGCAAAGCGTCTATCGTCGCGCCGTTGGTGACCTCTTACGGCGTGGTTACCACGCTGCTGTCTTGGGCGGGCGGTGAACAGATCAGCCTGATCCAACTGCTGTGCATCGCGCTGTGCGTGATCGGGGTTGTCCTTTCCAGCATCCACTCGGACTCGAAACTTCCACACACCACCCAAGCCAGCAGTTCGATTGCCTATGCATTGTTGGCGGCTGTCTTTTATGGCACCAGTTTCTGGCTGCAAGGTCGCTTCGTGCTTCCGGTGCTTGGCCCGGTGACAATGCTTTGGCTGGCGTATCTGATCGGGCTGATCGTGCTGGTGGTCATCGTGTTGAGGGTAAAGGACGGCCTGAAAATTCCACCACTGAAAAACTGCATGACGCTGACCGGCGCCAGTCTCATGAACCTTGGTGGATTCTCATCATTCGCCTGGGGCGCGGTGGCGGGATCGGTTTCCGTGGTAACAGTCATCAGCACGCTATCCGGAGGCATTGCGGCGATTCTGGGGTACGTATTCTTCAAGGAGAGGCTGGCGAAAGTGCAAGTGCTGGGCGTGGTTTTGGTGTTGGTCGGAGCATTCGTTTTACACCTGAAAACCTGAACCGAACGCCCACAAAAAAGCCGCCCTCAAAGGGCGGCTTTTACATTCGCTAAATCCAAGCCTTACAGCTTAGGACCCGCAGCCTTGATCGCGTCGCTCACTTCAAACTTCTTGAAGTTCTCAACAAACAACCCGGCCAGAGCCTTGGCAGCTTCATCATAAGCAGCCTTGTCAGCCCAGGTATTACGTGGGTTCAACAGGCCAGTCTCAACGCCCGGCACTGCCAACGGCACGTCCAGGTTGATGGTGTCGAGGTGCTCGGTTTCAGCACCGATCAACGCGCCGCTCTGGATCGCTGCAATCACGCCACGGGTGGTCGGGATGTTGAAGCGCTTGCCTACGCCGTAGCCGCCGCCGGTCCAGCCGGTGTTGACCAGGTAGACCTTGGAGCCGAAGCCGCGGATGCGCTTGATCAGCAGTTCTGCGTATTCGCCGGCCGGGCGCGGGAAGAACGGTGCGCCGAAGCAGGTGGAGAACGTCGACTTGATGCCGCTGCCGGAACCCATTTCGGTCGAGCCCACCAGTGCGGTGTAGCCGGACAGGAAGTGGTAGGCCGCTTGTTCTTCGCTGAGGATGGAGACTGGCGGCAGTACGCCGGTCAGGTCGCAGGTCAGGAAGATCACAGCGTTTGGCTCGCCACCGAGGTTCTTCTCGGAACGCTTGGCAACGTGCTCCAGCGGGTAAGCGGCGCGGCTGTTCTGGGTCAGGCTGACGTCGGCGTAGTCGGCGTGCTTGGCGTCATCGATGACGACGTTTTCCAGGACTGCGCCGTGCTTGATGGCTTTCCAGATGACCGGCTCGTTATTCTCGGACAAGTCGATGCACTTGGCGTAGCAGCCGCCTTCGATGTTGAAGACAACGCCTTCGCCCCAGCCGTGTTCGTCGTCACCGATCAGGTAACGGCTCTCGTCGGCGGACAGGGTGGTTTTACCAGTGCCCGACAGGCCGAAGAACAGGGTTACGTCGCCCGCTTCACCGATGTTGGCAGCGCAGTGCATTGGCAGCACGTCGGCGGCCGGCAGCAGGAAGTTCTGCACCGAGAACATCGCTTTCTTCATTTCACCGGCGTAACGCATGCCGGCGATCAGCACTTTCTTCTGGGCGAAGTTGAGGATCACGCAACCATCGGAGTTGGTGCCGTCACGCTCTGGAACGCATTCGAAGTTGGCGACGTTGAGCACCTGCCACTCATCACGACCCGCCGGGTTGTACTGGGCCGGGTTGATGAACAGGCAACGACCGAACAGGTTCTGCCAGGCAGTCTGCGTGGTCATTTTCACGGGCAGGTAGTGATCTTCCGACGCACCTACGTGAACGTGGGAAACGAAATGTTCTTGCGCGTTGTTGAAGGCCTCGACGCGGTCCCACAGGGCATCGAACTTGTCGGCCGGGAACTTGCGGTTGATCGGGCCCCAGGCAATGGCGGCCTGAGTGGACGGCTCTTCAACGATGAAACGGTCGACTGGCGAACGGCCGGTACGGTGACCGGTGCGAACAACCAGTGCGCCAGTGTCGGCAAGCTCGCCTTCACCGCGATTCAGAGCTTCTTTTACCAGATCATCAACACTCAGATCGGTGTACACGGCGTTATTGGCTTGCGTCATGAGATTCCCCGTCGGCCAGTGGCCGAGTGTGCTCCAAACGTTTTGTAGTAGAAAGTCGTGCACTACTACCGCGACAAAAAGTGGGCCGGATTATGCCAGAAACGCCCAAAAATAGTAGGGCCCTCCCGTCGTAACGGCGTTATTCCGGCGCTAAGCAGTGAATTTACCTGCGCTGAACCGTTTTAGTGACGGGTATCTGACGGCGTCTCGACACCCGCACCAGCGAACAATTGGGTGATATCGGCCGCGTCAAACAGGTAGCGCTGATTGCAGAACTGGCAATCGATCTCGATGCTGCCGCCGTGCTCGATGACCAGCGCCTGCGCATCTTCCATACCCAAACTGACCAGAGCATTGGCCGAACGTTCTCGCGAGCAGCTGCAACGGAAACGCAATCTCTGCACATCGAACAGGCGCACCTGCTCTTCGTGGTAGAGGCGATGAAGCACGGTTTCGTTGTCCAGGCTCAGCAATTCGTCAGCGGTCAGGGTCCCGCCCAGCGCGGTGATGTGCTGCCAGCTGGCGTCGCGCTCTTCCTGGTCTTTCAAGCGGTCGGCAGGCAGTTGTTGCAACAACAGGCCTCGGGCGCGACGGCCATCGGCGTACAACCAGAAACGGGTGCCGATCTGTTGCGACATGACGAAGTAATTAGTGAAGCACTCCGACAGGGTTTCGCCATCCAGATCAACAATGCCTTGGTAACGCTGACCTTGAGTCGGGTCGATGGTCAGTGCCAGAACGCCGTTGGGCATCAGGTCGGCGAGTGTCGCGTCGGGGGCAATCCGGTCGGCTTCATAACGGGCCAGGCCACGGATTTCACGTTCGCTGGAGCATTCGATCATCAGCAGCGGAATCGGACCGTCGGAACGGGCCTGAAGAATCAGCAAGCCATCGAACTTCAAGGTACCGACCAGCAACGACGCAGCCGCCATCAGCTCGCCGAGCAGCTGCGCGACGGGCTCCGGATACGGGTGTTTGGCGAGGACTTCGGCGTAACTCCGTTCCAACGAAACCAGCTCGCCGCGGGTGTCGCTGTCATCAAAGATGAAGCGTTGGGTGTAGTCGGTATCCGTTAGATCGGTCATAGGTCTGGGTTCTGAAGTAATGACAAAATGGTTACAAATCGTGGAAATTGCGCCTTTGCAGCACCGTTTTGGTGCGCGATGTTCAGCCATGGGAGGCATTTTATGAACAATCCGGGTTTGTTCCAAGCAAGGTGGACCTGCGCCGGCTGGCAATTCGTGCCTATGGCACTGCTGGCCTTCTGGTTATGGCCTACGGGTCAGATGCTGTGTTTGATTTTCGACGAGTGGTTAATTCATCTGCTGAATGCGCCGCTGGGCAGTTACCCGATATGGCTACGCATCTGGGCGATTGCAAGTCTGCGCCCGTTCGATGTGGGGAGTTTCGCGGATGAGTGTGGTGCTTAGCGCTTGATTTTGTGGTGCTGCCGGCGAGTGCTGCGCACTCGATCGCAAGCAGGCCCACTCCCACAAAGGTCTGCGCTATACCTGTGGGAGCGTGGCGTGCCCGCGAAGACTTCAGCCCAGACGACACAGAAGCGTCTACCTCAATCGTCGTTACTGCTCCCCCGAAACTTGAACAAATCCCGCCGCTGTTTCTTGCTCGGCTTGCCGTCGGTGCTCACGCCCAACGCGCCAGCCTTGCGCATGGCCGCAGCCGCTTCGCGTTTGGCGATGCTGGCATCGGTTTCCGCGT
Source organism: Pseudomonas sp. UMAB-40 (assembly GCF_900095275.1). Classification (NCBI taxonomy): domain Bacteria; kingdom Pseudomonadati; phylum Pseudomonadota; class Gammaproteobacteria; order Pseudomonadales; family Pseudomonadaceae; genus Pseudomonas; species Pseudomonas sp. UMAB-40. The sequence continues at coordinate 108,070 of NZ_LT607551.1, read as the reverse complement.
ACAGCGTCTGAGCCTCTGGCGCGCCACGGCGCACAATCGAAAGCGCCTGAACCACTACCGTGCGCTCCTCGAACCCCACACGAATCTGAAACTCGTCCCCCACCCTCGGCTCCTTGCCCGGCTTGCAGCGCTCCCCCCGGCAATGCACCTTGCCGCTTTCAATCGCTGCCTTGGCCAAGGCACGTGTTTTATAAAAACGCGCGGCCCACAACCACTTATCGAGACGGACCTTGTCGTCCTCTTCGTTTTTTTGTGCCACTTGAATTCCTCTTTCAGCCCATAGTCGGAACTGTACTACCGTTTCTGTCGGGCGCAAGAACTCGGCCGTCCAGATAGACTGTGAACTTGGCCGGCGTATCGGCATGGAGTGATCGAGTGACTATATTTCCGTCTGCATTGACCTCGCCGCTGGGCGGCTGCCAGGGCTGTCAGCAAAGCGAGCCGCTGGGCTTCGATTTTTCTTTTGCCTACCAACCGATCGTCGATCTGCGCGACCGGTCGATTTTTGCTCATGAAGCATTGGTACGCGGCAGTGCCGGGGAAGGCGCGCTGTCGGTGCTCGACCAGGTCAACGAGGAGAATCGCTACCGCTTCGACCAGCTCTGCCGGACCCGCGCCATTGAAGGGGCGGCCAATCTAAACATGCAGACACACTTGTCCATCAACTTCATGCCCAACGCCGTGTACCGCCCGGAGCTGTGCATCCGCACCACTCTGGAGGCCGCGAAAAAACACAACTTCCCCATCAACCGGCTGATTTTCGAAACGCTGGAAAGCGAGCACGTAGATAACTATCGCCATTTGACTAATATTCTGCGTGAATACCGCGAATTCGGCTTCAAGACCGCCATCGACGATTTCGGCGCGGGCTACTCGGGGCTCAATCTGCTGGCTGATTTCCAACCGGACCTGATCAAACTCGACATGGCACTGATCCGCGATGTCGATCGTGACCGTGTTCGTCAGGCTATCGTTCGAGCGGTTGTCACAATGTGTGCGGAGTTGAACGTTACAGTCATTGCCGAAGGCATCGAAAGCGCTGGAGAACGGGATTTCCTGGCGGACTGTGGAATATTTCTGATGCAGGGTTACTGGTTCGCCAAGCCTGCATTCAAAGCGTTGGCCCAGGTAACACCTGAGGCCTGGACGCGTTAATCGCCGGTTTTTTTCCTATTGAAGACATTTGACCATTTGACCGTTATCGGTCTGCGCGAGTGGGTGGCGCTCCCGGACCTGGGAGTCGCGGGCCTGCGCGCAAAAATCGACACCGGCGCCAGCACCTCAAGCCTGCATGCCACCGACATCGAGCCGTTCGAGCGCGACGGTGAAAGCTGGGTGCGCTTCACCGCACACCTGGGCACGGTGGTGCAGTTGCGCCATCGACGCTGCGAGGCGCCACTGGTGACGCGCAAAACCATCAAGAGCTCCAACGGTCACGCGCAGATGCGCTATGTGGTCAGCACCACACTGGCTCTGGGTGATCGGGTATGGCGGGTCGAATTCACCCTTGCCTGCCGCAAGTCCATGCGTTATCGCCTGCTCCTCGGCTCCAAAGCCCTGATCGACGGCCAGCTGGTGGTCAATCCGGGCATCAAATATGTACAAGACAAGCCGGTGTTCCCGGTATCTACCTCTTCCACAGGTGTTGCATGAAGATCGCTGTGCTGTCGCGGAACCCGCGTCTGTATTCCACTCGTCGTCTGGTCGAAGCCGGTACCGAGCGCGGCCATGAAATGGTGGTGATCGACACCCTGCGCGCCTATATGAACATTGCCAGCCACAAGCCGCAGATCCATTACCGCGGCAAGCCGTTGGAGGGTTTCGACGCGGTGATCCCGCGGATCGGTGCGTCTGTGACGTTTTATGGCTGCGCGGTGTTGCGTCAGTTCGAAATGATGGGGGTTTTCCCACTCAATGAATCGGTGGCCATCGCCCGTTCGCGGGACAAACTGCGGTCGTTGCAATTGCTCTCGCGCCGCGGCATCGGTTTGCCGGTGACCGGGTTTGCGCACTCACCGGATGATATTCCCGACCTGATCGACATGGTCAACGGCGCACCGCTGGTGATCAAAGTGCTGGAAGGTACGCAAGGCATCGGTGTGGTGTTGTGTGAAACCGCGACGGCGGCAGAGTCGGTGATTGAGGCCTTCATGGGCCTGAAGCAGAACATCATGGTTCAGGAATACATCAAGGAAGCCGGGGGCGCGGACATTCGCTGCTTCGTGGTGGGCGACAAGGTGATCGCGGCGATGAAGCGCCAGGCCAAGCCGGGGGAGTTCCGCTCCAACCTGCATCGCGGTGGCAGTGCCAGCCTGATCAAGATCACCCCGGAAGAACGCATGACGGCGTTGCGCGCAGCGAAGGTCATGGGGCTGGCGGTGGCGGGGGTGGATATCCTGCGTTCCAATCACGGGCCGCTGGTGATGGAAGTGAACTCGTCGCCGGGGCTGGAAGGGATCGAGACCACCACCGGGAAGAATGTGGCGGGGATCATCATCGAGCATCTTGAGAAGAATGGTGGGCCGAATATGACCCGGACCAAAGGCAAGGGCTGACTCCTGAAGCATGTGGCGGCTGGAAGGCCGCCTTCGCGGGCAAGCCCGCGAAGAGGCCATCAGCCCCACTGAAAAAACCAGCCTCTAAACAGCATCCCGCGGCAGCATCAACCCAAGCGGCAATCGCACCCGCGCTTCAAGCCCGCCACCCGACCGGTTGCGCAACTCGACATTCCCGCCATGCATCGAAGCGATCCGCTTCACGATGGCCAGTCCCAACCCTGTCCCCTTCCCGCCCCGGGCACGATCACCCCGGGTGAACGGGTTGAAAATCGCCTCCAGCTCCGACGGATCAATCCCCGCCCCACGGTCCATGACGCTCAATACCACATACGGGGCGCTGGTATCGCCGGAGACATAAGCCGCCACCTCAACCCCGCTGCCAGCATGGTGCAAAGCGTTGCCGATCAAATTGTTCAGCAACCGCTTCATCGACACCCGACGCAGGGGAAACGCCTGGATCGGTTCCAGGCGCAGACGTACTTTTTCTTCGTTCTGGTTGTAAGGCGCAGCGACTTCACGAACCAGGTCACTCAGGTCCACTTCTTCGACAGACTCGTCACGACCATCGCGGATAAACGCCAGGAACTGGTCGAGGATAGCGTCCATGTCTTCGATGTCGCGCACCATCGCGTCGGTGAGGTCGTTGTGGTCGCCCATCAATTCCAGGGACAAGCGCAAACGGGTCAGCGGTGTACGCAGGTCGTGTGACACCCCGGCCAGCATCAGCTCGCGCTCGCGACCGGCCTGCTCAACGTCTTCAGCCATCTGGTTGAAGGCGCGATACACCTCGGTCATCTCACTCGGCGTGTCACTGATCGGCAGGCGCACACTGCGCCCCTGGCCGAGTTGCCGTGCGGCATAGACCAGACGCTTTAACGGTTGATTGAGCTGGCTGACGAAGATCCACGCCGAGGCGGTGGACAGCAGACCGATAGCGAGGAACCAGCCGAGCACGTTCCAGATTTTCTGGCCGCGCAACGGATGCGGATACAGCGGCACTTTCAGCCAGCCATCGCCCAGGCTAGGTGCCCGAACCCACAGGGCCGGCGGTGAGTGCATGCGTAATCGCACTTCGGTGTCGGCACCCAACTCCGCCTGCATCTGCCGCTGATAGATCTCGCTGTAAGGCCAATGTTGTTCGCCTTCCGGCACACCCGCGCCCACGACCCGGATCAGGGTGGCGGCGTCAGCGATTTTCTCACGGTTCTTTTCATCAGCGGCCCAATAAGCGCGCAGCGTCAGGGCGACGCCGTGACTGTATTGGCGGTCCACCAGTACGTCTTCGTTCATCAACAGATAAACCAGGGTCAGTGCCTTGGAAAACAGGACGACGATCAGCACCAGCCACAGGGTGCGGGAGAAGAAACTCTGGGGGAACCAAACGGGGGTTTTCATGAATAACCGCTACACACTTGCAGGAGCGAGCGATGCTCGCATATTGCGGATCGCGAGTCTGCGGACAATTGTCCGCAAGACCCGCTCCTACAAATCGCCGATCACTTGGTGGCGGCGCCATCCGGTACGAACACGTAGCCCACGCCCCAGACCGTCTGGATGTAACGCGGTTTGGATGGATCAGGCTCGATCATCCGGCGCAGACGGGAGATCTGCACGTCGATGGAACGCTCCAGGGCATCCCATTCGCGGCCCCGGGCCAGGTTCATCAGCTTGTCGCGAGTCAGTGGCTGACGAGCGTTCATGACCAAGGCCTTGAGCACCGCGAATTCACCGGTGGTCAGCATGTGCACTTCGTCACCGCGCTTGAGTTCGCGGGTGGCCAGGGACAGCTCGTAGTCACCGAAGGTCACGCTTTCGTCTTCGCTGCCCGGTGCGCCCGGCACAGGTGTCGACTGACGGCGCAGGACCGCTTTGACACGGGCCATCAGCTCATCCGGGTTGAAGGGCTTGGCCAGGTAATCGTCGGCGCCCAGTTCCAGGCCCTTGATGCGGCTCAGCTCATCGCCTTTGGCGGTCAGCATGATGATCGGGATCTGATTGTTCGCCGTGCGCAGCCGGCGGCAGGCGGTCAGACCGTCTTCGCCGGGCAGCATCAGGTCGAGGACGACCAGGTTGAACACTTCACGCGCCAGCAGGCGATCCATTTGTTCGGTGTTCGGCACGGCGCGGGCGCGGTAGCCCTTGCTGACGAAAAAACGTTCCAGCAGGCTGCTCAGCCCTGGATCGTCGTCAACAATAAGAATTTTTTCGCCTTCAGCATTGTTTGCAGTGCTGCTCATTAGATGCTCCTTTGATCTCGGCGCGCATTATGGCGTAGCTGCCGTTATACGCACCGTGTGCATTGTTAGCAGATTTTTCCTTCACTGCCAGAAATCCAGCCTTCGCGCTAATGCCTGCGATGCCCCTGAATGATAGAACGCTGGTTATAATGCGCGGCCTTTTGTGTCAGGCAACGTCTGATCATGGCTGCAAGTGGCCGCTTTTTATTTTCATGGCGCCGGCAGTCATTGTTCGATTTCACGGGTCAACGGGATACCTGTTGATCCAGGTAGCGGCGCACGCCAGGCCGCTCAACCAGACTCGCCGAGCCTTTATCCCTGCGCCTGCGAGCCTGCTTTCACAATTTGTCAGGTGGTTTTATGGACAGCATCAACAGCCGCATCGCCGAGGAACTCGGTGTACGCCCACAACAGGTCGAAGCGGCCGTCGCGCTACTCGATGAAGGCTCTACCGTTCCCTTCATCGCCCGTTACCGGAAAGAAGTGACCGGCAGCCTCGATGACATCCAGTTGCGTCATCTGGAAGAGCGTCTGCGCTACCTGCGAGAACTCGACGAACGGCGCATCAGCATCCTTGCCAGCATTCAAGAGCAAGGCAAGCTGACCCCGCAACTCGAACGCGACATCAAACTCGCCGACACCAAGACCCGCCTCGAAGACTTGTACTTGCCGTACAAGCAGAAGCGCCGCACCAAGGGCCAGATCGCCCTGGAAGCCGGCCTCGGCGAGCTGGCCGACGGCCTGTTCAACGACCCGACCCTGACGCCGGACGCCGAAGCCGCCCGCTTCATCAACGCCGAAAAAGGCGTCGCCGATGTGAAGGCTGCCCTCGAAGGTGCCAAGTACATCCTGATGGAACGCTTCGCCGAAGACGCCGGTTTGCTGGACAAACTGCGCAGCTACCTCAAGCAGGAAGCGACCCTCAGTGCCCGCGTGATTGCCGGCAAGGAAGAGGAAGGCGCCAAGTTCCGCGATTACTTCGAACACGACGAACCGCTGAAAAGCATGCCGTCGCACCGTGCACTGGCGATTTTCCGTGGCCGCAACGAAGGCATTCTCAGCTCCGCGCTGAAAGTCGGCGACGAGCTGCCGGGCACCATGCACCCGTGCGAAGGCATGATCGGCCAGCAATTCGGCATCCAGAACCAGAACCGCGCCGCCGATAAATGGTTGGGCGAAGTGGTGCGCTGGACCTGGAAGGTCAAGCTCTATACCCACCTCGAAACCGACCTGCTCGGCGAACTGCGCGATGGCGCAGAAACTGAAGCGATCAACGTGTTCGCGCACAACCTGCACGACTTGCTGCTGTCGGCCCCGGCCGGCCCGCGCGCCACCCTGGGTCTCGACCCGGGCCTGCGCACCGGCTGCAAGGTCGCCGTGGTCGATTCCACCGGCAAGCTGCTGGACCACGCCACGGTTTACCCGCACGTGCCGCACAACAAGTGGGACCAGACCATCGCGATTCTTGCCGCCCTGTGCGCCAAGCACTCGGTGGACCTGATCGCCATCGGCAACGGCACCGCCAGCCGCGAAACCGACAAGCTCGCCGCTGAGCTGATCAAGAAATACCCAGCCATGAAGATGACCAAAGTCATGGTCTCCGAGGCCGGTGCATCGGTTTACTCGGCGTCGGAACTGGCTTCCAAGGAATTCCCGGACCTCGACGTGTCGATCCGTGGCGCCGTGTCGATTGCCCGTCGCCTGCAGGACCCGCTGGCCGAACTGGTGAAGATCGATCCGAAATCCATCGGCGTCGGCCAGTACCAGCACGACGTGTCGCAGCTGAAACTGGCGCGTGGCCTGGATGCCGTGGTGGAGGACTGCGTGAACGCCGTGGGCGTCGACGTGAACACCGCCTCCGTGGCGCTGCTGGCCCGCATCTCCGGTCTCAACGCGACCCTGGCGCAAAACATCGTCAGCCACCGCGACGAGCATGGCGCGTTCAAAACCCGTGCAGCGCTGAAGAAAGTCGCTCGTTTGGGCGAGAAAACCTTCGAACAGGCCGCCGGTTTCCTGCGCGTCATGAACGGCGACAACCCGCTGGATTCGTCGGCGGTTCACCCGGAAGCCTATCCGCTGGTGCAGCGCATTGCTGCTGAGACCGACCGCGATATTCGCTCGTTGATTGGCGACGCGAGTTTCCTCAAGCGTCTCGACCCGAAGAAGTACACCGACGAAACCTTCGGTCTGCCAACGGTCACCGACATTCTGCAAGAGCTGGAAAAACCGGGCCGTGACCCGCGTCCGGAGTTCAAAACTGCCGAGTTCCAGGAAGGCGTCGAAGACCTCAAGGACCTGCAACTGGGCATGATCCTCGAAGGCGTTGTCACCAACGTGACCAACTTCGGCGCTTTCGTCGATATCGGCGTGCATCAGGATGGTTTGGTGCACATCTCTGCGCTTTCGGAGAAGTTCATCAAGGATCCGCGCGAAGCAGTGAAGGCCGGTGACGTGGTGAAAGTGAAGGTCATGGAAATCGATATACCGCGTAAACGCGTGGGTCTGTCGATGCGCATGAGCGACACCCCGGGCGAGAAAATCGACGGTGCTCGTGGTGCACGTCCGGGGTCGGCGCCACGCCAGTCCCAGAACAACGCACCGCGTAAAGAAACCACGGCGGCTGCCCCGGCCAACAACGCCATGGCTTCGTTGTTCGCCAACGCCAAGCAGTTGAAGAAACGCTGATGGAGATCCCCGCCGGGCTGACCGAAAGCGCTTTTTTCAAGCTGCTTGGGTGTCGCTTGCACAGTCTGGAAACCGGGGTGGCGCAAGTCGCCCTGGAGCTTGCGCCAGAGCTGCGCAATCGCGGCGGCAAGCTGCATGGCGGGGCCTTGTTCAGCCTGGTGGACATTGCCATGGGGCTGGCCTGTTCCAGCACCCACGGCTTTGACCAGCAGAGCGCGACCATCGAGTGCAAGATCAACTACATTCGCGCCGTTTCCGACGGTGAAGTGATGTGCACGGCGCGGGTGATTCACCCGGGCCGCCGCACGCTGGTGGTCGAAGCCGACGTGATGCAAGGCGACAAACTCGTCGCAAAAGCACAAGGCACGTTCGCTGTCCTGTAGCTAGATGTCATCGATTTGAGTTAATTTCAGCGCTAGAAAACCTGTGGGAGCGAGCTTGCTCGCGATGAGGGCGTGTCAGTCAACATCTATGTCGTCTGATACACCGCCATCGCGAGCAAGCTCGCTCCCACAGGGATTGTGGCGACTTGGCTGACTGACATTAGTCTGAGCTGCTCAAAAACCAGGCGAAAACGCCAGTTTTAACTTCACCCTTGTAGACCGTCTTGCCCACCCCCATATTGGGGCGACTGACGCGTGAAGGAATCCAACTTGAGCGAACTTCTCAACCGCCGCCTGGCTCTGCTCGGCGAGCGCGCTAACCTCTCTCTGCTCGAACAGTGCCTTCACGGCATCGAACGTGAATGCCTGCGCGTGACCGGCGAAGGTCGCCTGGCGCAAACGCCGCACCCGGAAGAATTGGGTTCCGCGCTGACCAATGAACAAATCACCACCGACTATTCCGAGTCGCTGCTGGAGTTCATCACGCCTGCCCTGCCCGACCCGGCGGATACGCTGGCGAGCCTGGACAAGATCCACCGTTTTGCCTACAGCAAGCTCGGCAACGAGTTTCTGTGGAGTCCATCGATGCCGTGCCCGTTGCCGGCCGAGGAAGACATCCCGATCGCCTATTACGGCACGTCCAACATCGGTCAGCTCAAGTACGTCTACCGCAAGGGCCTGGCCCTGCGGTACGGCAAGACCATGCAGTGCATCGCCGGGATTCACTACAACTTTTCCCTGCCGGAAAAGCTCTGGCCACTGCTCAGAGAGACTGAAGGCTTTGTCGGCACCGACCGCGACTATCAGTCGTCGGCCTACATCGCGCTGATCCGCAACTTCCGCCGCTACAGCTGGCTGCTCATGTACCTGTTCGGCGCCTCCCCTGCGCTGGACGCCGGTTTCCTGCGCGGTCGTTCGCACCAGTTGGAACAACTGGACCCGGACACCTTGTACCTGCCATACGCCACCAGCCTGCGCATGAGTGACCTGGGTTACCAGAGCAACGCCCAGGCCGGCTTGACGCCGTGCTACAACGATCTGGTCAGCTACACCGACAGCCTGCGCAAAGCGGTCGCCACGCCGTATGCGCCGTATGTCGAAATCGGTACGCATCAGGACGGTGAGTGGGTTCAGCTCAACACCAACATCCTGCAGATCGAAAACGAGTACTACTCCAACATCCGCCCGAAGCGCGTGACGTACACCGGCGAACGGCCGATCCAGGCGCTGGTGGCCCGTGGCATTCAGTACGTCGAAGTGCGTTGCCTGGACATCAACCCGTTCCTGCCGATGGGCATCGACCTGCCAGAGTCGCGCTTCCTCGACGCATTCCTGCTGTATTGCGCGCTGAACGACAGCCCACTGCTGACCAATACTTCGTGCGGCAACGCGACCTCGAACTTCCTCAGCGTGGTCAAGGAAGGTCGTCGTCCGGGCCTGCAACTGCAGCGTGACGGTCAACCGGTCGACCTGAAGGAGTGGGCTGCCGAATTGTTGGAAAAAATAGCTCCGCTCGCAGCGCTGCTTGATCAAAGCCATGGCGGCGATGCCCACAGCAAAGCATTGGATGTGCAACTGGCCAAGGTCAAGGACTCGTCCCTGACGCCATCGGCCCAAGTGCTGGCGGCGATGGCCGAGCACAAGGAGAGCTTTGCCCAGTTCTCTCTGCGTCAGAGCCAGGTGCATGCGGAGTTTTTCCGTAGTGAGCCGTTGAATAGCGAAGATCAGGCGAAGTTTGAAGAACGCGCGCGCTCCTCGCTGGCTGAGCAAGTGGAGCTGGAGCAGAACGAAGTCGGCGATTTCGATGTGTTTGTCGGGTCGTATCAGGCGAGCATTCTGTCGATCAGCAACTAATCTGCCAATGCTCCCTCAAGTCACTGCAAATCATTGTGGCGAGGGAGCTTGCTCCCGCTCGGCTGCGAAGCAGCCGCAAAATCAGACAACCATGTTTAACCTTCAAAAATGCGATTGTCTGGATTGGCAGTCCTTCGGCCTCCAGCGGGAGCAAGCTCCCTCGCCACAAAAGCGATCCGCGACTATGCTCGCTTAGAATTTTCCGCTCATAAGCTCATTCGAAAAAGTTATTTATTTTCGAATTCTTAGATCATTTAGTCTCCTTTCACGCCGACTCTCGGTCGCCTGACAAGGAGCTTCTCAATGAAACTGAATTTCCCTCTTCGCCTCCTGGCGGCCGCGTCTCTGGCTGCGGCGAGTTTCTTTGCCCAGGCGGCTGACGTGACCGTCGCCTACCAGACCACCGTTGACCCGGCGAAAGTCGCCCAGGCCGACGGCGCTTACGAAAAAGCCACCAACGCCAAGATCGACTGGCGCAAATTCGACAACGGCGCCGACATCATCGCCGCCATCGCTTCCGGCGACGTGCAGATCGGCTACCTCGGTTCCAGCCCCCTGACGGCGGCGATCACCCGCAAAGTCCCGGTAGAAACCTTCCTCATCGCCACCCAGATCGGCGCCGCTGAAGCCCTGGTCGCCCGCGACGGTTCCGGGATCAAAACCCCGCAGGACCTGATCGGCAAAAAAATCGCCGTGCCGTTCGTTTCCACCGGCCATTACAGCCTGCTCGCCGCGCTGAAACACTGGAACATCGACCCGTCGAAAGTCACCGTGCTCAACCTCGCTCCGCCAGCCATCATTGCCGCGTGGAAACGCGGTGACATCGACGCCACTTACGTGTGGGATCCAGCCCTCGGTGTGGCCAAGGAAAACGGCAAAGTGCTGATCACTTCCGGCGAACTGGCCAAGTTCGGCGCGCCGACCTTCGATGCCTGGATTGTGCGTAAAGACTTCGCAGAGAAGCACCCGGAGATCGTCACGGCGTTCGCCAAAGTGACCCTGGACGCCTACGCCGATTACCGAAAAGACCCGAAAGCCTGGCTGGCCAATCAAAGCAACGTCGACAAACTGGTGAAACTCTCCGGCGCCAAGGCCAGCGACATTCCGTTGCTGCTGCAAGGCAACGTCTTCCCGCTGGCGGCTGACCAGGTGATCACCCTCGGCGCGCCGACCACCAAGGCCATCACCGACACCGCCGCCTTCCTCAAGGAACAAGGCAAGGTCGAGGCTGTGCTGCCGGACTACGCCCCTTACGTCAGCGCCAAGTACATCACCAACTGATCGGGAGTTAACCGCAATGGCTTTGCTACAGCTGGAGCGCATCTGCGCACAGTACCCCGGCAGCCCGGAACCGGTACTGGCGGATATTTCCCTAAGCCTGGGCCCCCAGCAGTTGCTGGTTGCCCTCGGCCCGTCCGGCAGTGGCAAGACTTCGCTGTTGAACCTGATTGCCGGTTTCGTCGAGCCCAGTGCCGGGCGCATCACCCTTGACGGCGTGCCGGTCAAAGGCCCGAGCGCCGAACGCGGCGTGGTGTTCCAGGACGACGCCCTGCTGCCTTGGCAGGACGTGTTGGCCAACGTCGGTTTCGGCCTGGAGCTGGCCGGCATTGCGCGGGAAAAACGTGAACTGCGCGCTCGGGAAATGCTCGCACTGGTGGATCTTTCAGGCTTCGAAAGTCGCCGCATCTGGCAGCTCTCGGGCGGCCAGAAACAGCGTGTCGGCCTGGCCCGCGCGCTGGCCGCCGACCCACGCGTTTTGCTGATGGACGAACCCTTCGGCGCTCTCGACGCCTTCACCCGCGAACAGATGCAGGAGCTGCTGCTGCAAGTCTGGCAGCGCACCGCCAAACCGGTATTCCTGATTACCCACGACATCGAAGAAGCGGTGTTCCTCGCCACGGACTTGATTCTGCTGGCGCCGAACCCGGGGCAAATCGTCGAGCGCCTGAGCCTGGATTTCGGTCAACGGTATGCGGCCGGGGAGTCGGCTCGTTCGATCAAGTCCGACCCGCGCTTCATCGAAACTCGCGAACACGTACTCGCCAAAGTGTTCTCCCAACGCAGCACCGCCCAGCGGCAGGAGCGCGCATGAGCAGCTATCAAATTCCCGCCGTTGCGGTGAAACCAGGTTCGACGGTCATTCCTGTACGCCGCAGTTTGAGTACGCGCTGGATCAGCGTGCTGACGCTGGTGGCGCTCGTTGTCATTTGGTGGGCCGTTACCGCCACCGGAATGATCGAACCGCTGTTCCTGCCGCCACCCTCCGCCGTCCTGCAAAAAGGCTGGCTGTTGGTGACCACTGGCTACATGGATTCAACGTTGTGGCAGCACTTGGGCGCGAGTCTCAGCCGTATCGGTCTGGGCCTCGGTTTCGCAGTGCTGACCGCCGTGCCCGTCGGCATCGCCATCGGCCACAACCGCATCGCGCGCGGCATTCTCGATCCGTTGATCGAGTTCTACCGCCCTATTCCACCGCTGGCTTATCTGCCGCTGATCGTGATCTGGTGCGGCATCGGTGAGTTGTCGAAAGTCTTGCTGATCTACCTGGCGATTTTTGCCCCGATCGCCATCGCCACCGCGACGGGCGTGCGCACCGTCGACCCGGCCAAGCTGCGTGCCGCGCAGTCGCTGGGCGCGACCCGGGCGCAGTTGATTCGCCATGTGATTCTGCCGAGCGCGTTGCCGGATATTTTGACTGGCGTGCGCATCGGTTTGGGCGTGGGTTGGTCGACGCTGGTTGCCGCCGAACTGATCGCGGCCACCAGCGGTTTGGGTTTTATGGTGCAGTCGGCCGCGCAATTCCTGGTCACCGATGTGGTGGTGCTGGGGATTCTGGTCATCGCACTGATCGCCTTCGCCATGGAAATGGGCCTGCGCGCCCTGCAACGCAAACTGGTGCCGTGGCACGGCCAGGCCCACTAAATAACCCTGTGGGAGCGAGCTTGCTTCCACAAAGAGCTCAGCGCTCTGGATTGAAGAGAATCACCATGAGTAACCTGACCATCGTCCCCCTCAGCTCTGCCCTCGGCGCGCAAATCAGCGGCATCGACGTCAGCCAACCGCTGCATCAGGAACAACGCGATGCCATCGAGCAAGCGCTGCTCAAGCATCAAGTGCTGTTCTTCCGCGACCAGCCGATCACGCCACAACAGCAGGCGCGATTCGCTGCGAATTTTGGCGATCTGCACATCCATCCGATCTACCCGAATGTGCCGGAGCAACCGGAGGTGCTGATCCTCGACACCGCCGTCACCGACGTGCGCGACAACGCAATCTGGCACACCGACGTGACCTTCCTGCCCACCCCGGCCATGGGCGCGGTGCTGAGCGCCAAGCTGCTGCCGGAATTTGGTGGCGACACGCTGTGGGCCAGTGGCATTGCGGCGTATGAAGCGTTGTCCGCGCCGATGAAAAGTTTGCTCGAAGGCCTGACGGCCACTCACGATTTCACCCGCTCGTTCCCCCTGGAACGTTATGGCAACACGCCTGAAGCACTGGCCCAGTGGGAAGAAGCACGCAGAAAGAATCCGCCGCTGTCGCACCCGGTGATCCGCACACACCCGGTGAGCGGGCGCCGCTCGTTGTTCCTCAATGAAGGCTTCACGTCGAAGATCAACGAGCTGTCGGACACCGAGAGCGAAGCGATTTTGAAGTTTCTGTTTGCTCACGCAACGCGGCCCGAATTTACGATTCGCTGGCGTTGGCAGAAGGATGACGTGGCGTTCTGGGATAACCGCGTGACACAGCATTACGCCGTGGATGATTACCGGCCGGCGCGGCGGGTGATGCAGCGGGCGACGGTGTTGGGGGATGTGCCGTTTTTTCGGTGAGCCCTGAGTTCTTTACTGCCTGTTCTGGCCCCATCGCGAGCAAGCTCGCTCCCACAGTGGATCTGTGTTGAGCAAGATTCTGCGGCCAACCCATAACCCTGTGGGAGCGAGCTTGCTCGCGATGGCGATCCAACAGGCGCCAGAAGATGTAGCGCCGGAACACTTACTCAGCCGTCGAAGGCTTCTTCCAAAGATTGATCCCGCCTTCCTGGGCAAACCGATCAATCTCCGCCAGTTCTTCCGCGCTAAAGCTCAAATTCTTCAACGCTCCGACGTTCTCGATAATCTGCTCCGGCCGGCTCGCACCGATCAACGCCGAGGTCACACGCGGATCGCGCAGCGTCCACGCCAACGCCAGTTGCGCCAGGCTCTGACCGCGACGCTTGGCGATTTCGTTGAGCCCGCGCACGTGGGCGATGTTGGCTTCGGACAAATGAGATTCCTGCAACGAACCACCGCCCGGACGATTGACCCGCGCATCCTTCGGAATGCCATTGAGGTATTTATCGGTCAACAGGCCCTGCGCCAATGGCGTGAACGCAATCACGCCGGTGCCGAGTTCGTCGGTGACCTCCAGCAGATCCTTTTCAACCCAACGATTGAGCAGGTTGTAGGCCGGCTGGTGAATCAGCAACGGTACTTTCCACTCTTTCAGCAGCGCCGCCATTTCGCGGGTTTTCACCCCGGAATACGACGAGATGCCAATGTACAGCGCCTTGCCCTGCTGTACGGCGGTGGCCAGCGCACTGGCGGTTTCTTCCAGCGGCGTGTCCGGGTCGAAGCGGTGGGAATAAAAGATGTCCACGTAATCCAGGCCCAGGCGTTGCAGGCTCTGGTCGAGGCTGGCCAGCACGTATTTGCGCGAACCGCCGCCCTGGCCATAAGGGCCGGGCCACATGTCCCAACCGGCTTTGCTCGAAATGATCAACTCGTCGCGGTACTGCTTGAAGTCTTCACGCAGCAAACGGCCGAAGTTGATCTCGGCGCTGCCATATGGCGGGCCATAGTTGTTGGCCAGGTCGAAGTGGTTGATGCCCAGGTCGAAGGCGGTGCGCAACAGCGAGCGCTGAGTGTCGATCGGCGTGCTGTCACCGAAGTTGTGCCACAGTCCCAGGGAGAGCGCCGGCAGCACCAGACCGCTGCGGCCTACGCGGCGGTAAGGGATAGCGTCATAGCGGTTTTCGGCAGCGGTGTAAGTCATCGAATCCTCTCTTGTCTGTCTTGAACTTGATATCGACTGCTTCGCAAGTTGCCCAGCATACGCCCAGACAAACGCCGATAAACCTCCGACTCGAGAAAATGCTGAAACGTTTCACAAGTTTCATCTTGATGATCGTTCCCACGCTCTGCGTGGGAACGATCAAGAGCAGCGAAGCGAGGTCAAACAGCCCCCGCAAACACCTCCCCTAACCAATCCACAAACACCCGAACCCGTGGCGACATGTGTCGGTTGTGGGGGTACAACACCGACACCGGCATCGGCGGGGGGGGCGTGTCGATGAGGACTTCTCGCACCAGGCCTTGGGCAATCTGCGCTTCCATTCGGTAATGCGGACACTGGATCAGGCCGAGCCCGGCAATCGCCGACGCCGCGTAGATTTCCGCGCCGAACACTGAGACCGCGCCTTCGATAGCGACTTCTTTCAGCTCACCATCGACCATGAATTCGAAGGGGAACAACTTGGCGGTGGTGCGCGAGACGTAGTTCACTGCGCGATGGTGTCTCAGGTCTTCCAGGCTTTGCGGTTCGCCGTATTTGCGCAGGTAGGCGGGGCTGGCGCAGGTGATCTGGCGCAGGTTGGCGATGCGTTTTCCGATCAGCGCCGAATCACTTAAGGTGCCGGCGCGCAGCACGCAGTCAACGCCTTCGGCAATCAAGTCGACAAAGCGGTCGGCCTCGCTGATGGACAATTCGATGTCCGGGTAACGCTCCATGAATTGTGGCAATGCCGGGATCACAAAATGCCTGGCCAGGGTGCCGTGCAGGTCAACGCGCAAGCGGCCTTTGGGTGCGCAGCCGCGAAACGCCAGTTCGGCCTCTTCCAGTTCCGCCAACAGTTGCACACAACGCAGGTAGTAGGCCTCGCCATCCAGTGTCGGGCGCACCTTACGCGTGCTGCGTTCGAGCAAACGCGTACCGAGCCACGCTTCGAATTGATTCAACGTATGGGTCAATGTCGCCCGCGGCAGGTTCAGGTCTTCGGCGGCCAGCGTGAAGCTGCTGCGCTCGTAGATCCGCACGAAGACCTTCATCGCTTTGACTTGATCCACGACATGGCTCCTGAAGCTTGATTGTTGGCGATTATTGAACAGTCAAGGCAACTCTCGTGCATTTATCGGCCTGAGTAAACATGTGAATCTGGCTCCACACCCAACAAACACCTTCAAAGGAATCACCGCCATGACTACTCAAACTTCAAAAGTTGCCATCGTGACCGGCGCCTCCCGCGGCATCGGCGCGGTGATCGCCAAACAACTGGCCAGCGAAGGTTTTGCCGTCGCCATCAATTACGCCAGCAGCGCCACCGAAGCCTCAAAACTGGTTGTTGAATTGCGCCAGGCCGGCCATCAAGCCATAGCGATCAAGGCCGACGTGGCCAATGCCGACGACATGCGCCGGATGTTCGACGAAACCGAAGCGCAGTTGGGCAAGGTCGATGTGCTGATCAATAACGCCGGCATTCTCAAAGTGATGCCGCTGGCGCAACACACGGATGAACTGTTCGACCAGACCTTCAACATCCATGCGCGCGGCACCTTCAACACCATGCGCGAAGCGGCCACGCGTTTGAATAACGGCGGGCGGATCGTCAACTTCTCCAGCAGCACCGTCGGCCTCAACCTGCCAGGCTACGCGGTGTACATCGCCAGCAAAGCGGCCGTGGAATCCCTGACCCAGGTATTCGCCAAAGAAATGCGCGGGCGCAACATCACCGTCAACGCAGTCGCCCCCGGACCGGTGGCGACCGAATTGTTTTTGCACGGCAAGAGCGAAGAGCAGATCCAGAACTTCGCCAAGATGCCGCCGCTGGAGCGTCTCGGTCAGCCGGAGGACATTGCTCGCGTGGTGTCGTTTCTGGTTGGGCCGGATTCGGCGTGGGTCAATGGGCAGATTCTGCGGGCTAATGGTGGATTGGTTTAAGCTGGTTTGCAGGCTTGCCCGCGAAGGCGGTCTTGAGGGCAGCACACATCTAAAGGACGGAATGCATCATGCACACCACGATCATCATCACCTTCGGCCTGATCCTGCTGGCGCTGATGCTGTTCATCGGCGACAAAATCGGCTTCAGCCGCGAGACCCTGGCCTACAGTTTTGTGGTCCTGTGGCTGGCCCTGACGCTGATCAACGGCGCGGTCGGCATGGTCAATGCCGGCCAGCCGTTGAGCACGGAACTGGTCGTTGGCAGCGCCGTGTTCGGTGTACCGGTGGCGGCGCTGGTGCTGTTCATGGTCCTGAGCACTGAACCATGAGCACCACCGCCCTGGCGATCAACGCACCAGATGCAAGAACTGCAAATGCCGTTCGTACTGATCGAGGATGTCGTTGATGATCTGCTCCTTGGTGTAACCCACCAGATCGTAGTCCTGACTGCCCTCGCTCAAATGCACTTCGGCCCGGTAATAACGACGGTTGTTGAGTTCCTTGGAACCCATGCCACCACGAGCGAACGACGGCGTGAAGTAGCCACGCATCTGCACCTGATAGATAAACGGATGCTCCTCGCCGTGACCGATCTCCAGGCTGACGTTATCGTTGGCTGGGTCCGGCTGAGTGACCACGTTCAACCCTTTCTCGACGAACACAGCGCTCACCTCTTCGATCGCCGGGCGCACCGTCGTATCAAGGAAGCGGTACACCTCATCGCGAGACGGGAAATGCACAGCCTGAGTCAAACGTTGACGCCAGCCACCACGCCTTGACCCGGACACCGGCGCCAGGGAGTGCAGTTGCGCGATCTGCTTCTGCGACTCCAGATAGAACGCCTTGTGCAGCCCCCACATCATCAGTAGCAAGATCATCGAGAACGGCAACGAGGTCAGCACCACCGCTGATTTCAACGCATCGATACTGCCAGAGAACAGCAGCGCACTGGTCACCAGCGCCGTCATCGCGCCCCAGAACACCCGCAGCCATTTCGGCCCGTCTTCATCCGGGTTGCCGCCCTTGGCGGAGAGCGTCGACAGCACCACGGTGCCGGAGTCAGCCGAGGTGACGAAGAACACGAAGCTGATGAACACCGTCACCGCAATGACGGTTTTGCTCCACGGATAGGTTTCCAGCAGCAGGTAGAGGGTCATCGACGGGTTATCGATGGCCGACATGCCGAGGGCGCTCATACCGTGGTTCATGACCTGGTCGATGGCGCTGTTGCCGAAGATCGACATCCACGCCAGGGTGAAACCGAGCGGAATCAGCAACACGCCGAAGACGAATTCGCGGATGGTCCGGCCACGGGAAATCCGGGCGATGAACAGGCCCACGAACGGCGACCACGCGATCCACCAAGCCCAATAGAACACGGTCCAGCCACCCAGCCAGTCGCTGGGTTTGTCGTAGGCGTACAGGTCGAAACTCTTCATCGGCAAGGCGCCGAGGTAGTCGCCGATGTTCTGGATCAGGGTGTTGAGCAAGTGCTGGGTAGGACCGGCGAACAGCACGAACAGCAACAGCGCACAGGCCAGCAGCATGTTGATGTCGGACATCACCCGCACGCCTTTATCGACGCCGGACACCGCGACGATGATCGCCGCGCCCATCATCAACGTGATCAGGCCGACCTGGATCCACTGGGTGTGAGCGATGCCGAACAGGTAGTCCAGGCCCGAGTTGAGGTGCAACACGCCAAAGCCCATGTCGGCACCGAGGCCGAACACCGTGGCGATGATGCCGAAGCCGTCCACGGCGTAACCGATCGGGCCGTTGATGCGCTTGCCAATCAGCGGATAGAGCGCCGAACGCAAGGCCAGCGGCAGGTTGTGGCGGTAGGCGAAGTAGGCCAGCGCCATGCCGACAAAGGCGAACACGCCCCAGCCATGCAGGCCCCAGTGCAGAAACAGAATCTGCATCGCCTGACGCGCCGCATCCGCCGTGCCGGCCTCGCCTTGCGGTGGTTGGGCCAAGTGAGTGAGCGGTTCGGACACGCAAAAGAAGAACAGCGTGATGCTGATCCCGGCGGCGAACAGCATGCCGGCCCAGGACAGGTAACTGAATTCGGGCTCGTCGTGGTCGGCACCGAGCTTGATCTTGCCGTAGCCGGACAAGGCGGTGACCACCACGAAGACCAGATACAGCGTCATCGCGAGCATGTAATACCAGCCGACCGTATTGGCCGCCCAGTTTTGCGCTTCCAGCAGCCAGGCGCCGGCCTGTTCAGGCATGGCAATGACGACGATGCCGAACAGCAGAATGAAGGTCGCCGCGAAATAAAACACCGGCGGATTCATGCGGACCTGGCCGCTTGGAGGGACGGACGATGCACTCATGAAAGGCGCACCTCGAGGGGGTGAAACAGGGCAATCAGTAACGGACTCGGCAAGGCAAGCCTCCTGTTGTGAACGGGCAGCAAACCGGCGGTTTAACTTGAATGAGCGTTCAAGTTAAACATGAATAGGGTGCTAAGGACTAATCGCAGGGCTCGGCGGTTCCCTGTGGCGAGGGAGCTTGCTCCCGTTGTGCCGCGCAGCGGCACCCGGTTTTTTGCAAAATTACGGCGGCTTCGCACCCGAGCGGGAGCAAGCTCCCTCGCCACAAAATCTTGTGCCTTTACGCTAGTTCAAGGATGAGTATGACGGGGGATTTGGAGGATTCGTTCAGCGGGAAATTAGCTAGATGCGAGTATTACGGTTCGGCTTTAAACCCATCGCGAGCAAGCCCGCTCCCACAGGTTTTGTGTTGAACGGAAATTTTGCGACCGACACAAAACCTGTGGGAGCGTGGCTTGCCCGCGATGGCGTCAGCAAGACCACTAGAAATTCAGGGATTTACTTCTGCGTCCCATCATCATGCTGCAAGTTCGCCTGCGTCAGGTTGCACCCCGGTGGCACGCTACGGGTCAGCCAGACGTTGCCGCCAATGGTCGAGCCCTTGCCGATGGTGATCCGCCCCAAAATCGTCGCGCCGGCATAGATCACCACATCATCCTCAACGATCGGATGCCGCGGATGGCCCTTCTGCAACTGGCCGTCCTCATCCGACGGGAAGCGCTTGGCGCCCAGGGTCACGGCCTGATAAATCCGCACACGCTCACCAATGATCGCCGTCTCGCCGATCACCACACCGGTCCCGTGATCGATGAAGAAGCTACGACCGATCTGTGCGCCCGGATGGATGTCGATACCGGTGGCCGAGTGGGCGATTTCTGCGCTGATCCGTGCCAGCAGCGGCAGCCCCGCGCGGTACAAATGGTGCGCCAGACGATGGTGGATCACCGCCAGAATCCCGGGATAGCACAGCAGCACTTCATCGACGCTGCGGGCCGCCGGGTCGCCGTGATAGGCCGCCAGCACATCGGTGTCCAGCAAGCTACGCAGCCCCGGCAACGCGAGGGCAAAGTCTTGAATGATCGCAATGGTCTTGGCCTCGACTTCAGTGTCGGCCTCGGCGCTGTGGCGCGCGGCGTAACGCAGTTCGAGTCGCGCCTGGGCCAGCAACGCATTCAACGCGACGTCCAGCGTGTGGCCGACGTAGAAGTCTTCACTCTCCTCACGCAAATCCACCGGCCCCAGACGCATCGGAAACAAGGCACCGCACAGCGCTTCAAGAATTTCTGCCATGGCGGCCCGGGAAGGTAACTCGCGACCGCCCTGCTCGCCGCTGGCGCGGCCGTTTTGTGCGCGCCACTGGTCACGCGCAGTACGCAGTTGACTGACGATGGTCTGCAATTGCCAATGGCTGGAACGCTCGCTCACGGTAAAAACTCCTCACGGGCGGCCGGACTGTCTGGCCGCGTTGTCGGCGATTACTTTACGGCAAGGGCTGGAAGCCGAATTAAGAACCAATTGTGCTGTGTTCCGCACGTTTGGATATAAGCGATTGGCGGTTGCCCATGCATATAGGCGTGCCTATAGTCCTGACATCTCCCTTGGCCAGTACGGACCCATGATCAAACAACAGCTTGCCCGCTTTAACCGCCTCGACCTCCTCGGCCACCCTACCGCACTTGAAAAACTCGAACGGCTGTCGACCTGGCTCGGCCGTGATGTGTACGTCAAACGCGATGACCTGACACCGCTGGCAATGGGCGGCAACAAGCTGCGCAAACTCGAATACCTGGCGGCCGATGCCTTGGCCCAGGGCGCCGACACATTGATTACCGCTGGCGCGCTTCAGTCCAACCACGTGCGCCAGACTGCCGCCATTGCAGCCAGGCTTGGCCTGGGCTGCGTCGCGCTACTGGAAAACCCGTTGGGCACCGACGACGCCAACTACCTGGGCAACGGCAATCGGCTGCTGCTCGACCTGTTCGATGCCAAGGTCGAACTGGTGGAAAACCTCGACAACGCCGACGAACAACTGCAGGCCTTGGCCGACCGTCTGCGCAACAACGGCAAGAAGCCGTATCTGGTGCCGATTGGCGGTTCCAATGCGCTGGGCGCTTTGGGTTATGTGCGCGCCGGGCTGGAACTGGCCGAACAGATCAAGGACACCGGTCTGCAATTCGCCGCCGTGGTCCTGGCCTCGGGCAGTGCCGGGACCCACAGTGGTCTGGCGCTGGCACTGAGTGAAGTACTGCCGGATTTGCCAGTGATTGGTGTCACGGTTTCCCGTAGCGATGAAGATCAGCGCCCGAAAGTCCAGGGCCTGGCCGAGCGCACTGCCGAGTTGCTGGGCGTGAGCCTGCCGGCGAGTTTCAAGGTCGAGTTGTGGGACGAATATTTTGGCCCGCGCTATGGCGAACCGAATGCCGGAACGCTGGCGGCGGTTAAGCTGGTGGCAAGTCAGGAAGGGTTGTTGCTGGATCCGGTTTACACCGGCAAGGCGATGGCCGGATTGCTCGATGGCATCGGTCGTCAGCGCTTCAACGACGGCCCGATCATCTTCCTGCACACGGGCGGGGCGCCGGCGTTGTTTGCCTATAAAGACTTCCTGTAGTGATCGTTCCCACGCTCTGCGTGGGAATGCAGCCCGGGACGCTCTGCGTCCCATTGGAACGCGGAGCGTCCCTTGAGGCATTCCCACGCAGAGCGTGGGAACAATCTCGCTGACATATTCGAATAAAGAATAACAAACTCAATATTTATTATTTTCCTATCTAAAAGCGCCATCATATAGTCACGCCGCAGGCGAATTTGCAGCGAGACGCATACGCTGCTTTAGGGCAGGATATTGCAGTCGTCCAAATCCCGATTTTGCCAACATTCCTAAAAGCGTCTTCATAAGAAAACACAGGGGCTTGTCATGAATTTTTCCGCACTACGTCGAAATCTGCTGGTCGGTTCGCTGGGCCTGGCGCTGAGCGCCGGTCTGCTGGGGCAAGCGGTTGCCGGTGAGCAGCTGCAAAAAATCAAGGACGCAGGCGTGATCAACGTCGGCCTGGAAGGCACCTACCCACCGTTCAGCTTCGTCGACGCCGACGGCAAACTGGCCGGTTTCGAAGTCGAGTTCTCCGAAGCCCTGGCCAAAGAACTGGGCGTGAAGGTCAAACTGCAACCGACCAAATGGGACGGCATCCTCGCGGCGCTGGAATCCAAGCGTCTGGACGCAGTAATCAACCAGGTGACCATCTCCGAAGAGCGCAAGAAGAAGTATGACTTCTCCGAGCCGTACACCGTTTCCGGGATTCAGGCGCTGGTGCTGACCAAGAAGGCCGCGGAGCTGAACATCAAGACTGCCGCCGATCTGGCCGGCAAAAAAGTCGGCGTAGGCCTGGGCACCAACTACGAGCAATGGCTCAAAGACAATCAGCCTAAAGCCATTATCAAGACCTATGACGATGATCCGACCAAGTTCCAGGACCTGCGCGTCGGCCGCATCGACGCCATTCTGATCGACCGTCTGGCCGCGCTGGAATACGCCAAGAAAGCCAAGGACACCACCGCCGCCGGCGAAGCGTTCTCCCGTCAGGAAGCCGGTATTGCCCTGCGCAAAGGCGAGCCTGAGTTGCTGGCGGCGGTGAACAAAGCCATCGACAAGCTGCGTGCCGACGGTACGCTGAAAAAGCTTTCGGAAAAATACTTCAGCGCTGACGTCACTCAATAATGGAAGAAGCTTTCCAACTTGCACTGGACTCCCTGCCTTTCCTGCTCAAGGGGGCCTACTACACGGTCATCTTGAGCCTGGGCGGGATGTTCTTTGGCCTCATGCTGGGTTTCGGCCTGGCACTGATGCGCCTGTCGCGCTTCAAGCTGGTGAGCTGGATCGCCCGCATCTACGTGTCGTTCTTTCGCGGCACGCCGTTGCTGGTGCAACTGTTCGTGATCTATTACGGCTTGCCGCAATTGGGCATGGAACTCGATCCGCTGCCGGCAGCCCTGATCGGCTTCTCGCTGAACATGGCCGCTTACGCCTGTGAAATCCTGCGTTCCGCGATCAGCTCCATCGAACGCGGTCAGTGGGAAGCTGCCGCCAGCATCGGCATGACCCGTGCGCAGACCCTGCGCCGGGCCATCATCCCGCAAGCGATGCGTACCGCATTGCCGCCGCTGGGCAACAGCTTCATTTCGCTGGTCAAGGACACCGCGCTGGCCGCCACGATCCAGGTGCCGGAGCTGTTCCGCCAGGCGCAGCTGATCACAGCACGCACCTTCGAAGTGTTCACCATGTACCTTGCCGCCGCGCTGATCTACTGGATTCTGGCCACGGTGCTCTCGCACCTGCAGAACAAGTTGGAAGAGCGGGTCAATCGGCATGACCAGGAGTCCTGACCCAATGATTGTCGTGGAAAAACTGACAAAGCAGTTCAAGGGTCAAGTGGTGCTCAACGGCATCGATCTGGAAGTGAAGGAAGGTGAGGTGGTGGCGATCATCGGGCCTAGCGGCTCGGGTAAAACCACGTTCCTGCGTTGCCTGAATTTTCTGGAAGAACCTACCAGCGGCCGGATCAAGGTCGGTGACATCGAGATCGATGGCAGCCGCCCGTTGAATCAGCAGCAGAGCCTGGTGCGGCGCTTGCGTCAGCACGTCGGCTTCGTGTTCCAGAACTTCAACCTGTTCCCCCATCGCACCGCCCTGGAAAACGTCATCGAAGGCCCGATCATCGTGAAGAAGATCCCGCACGCCGACGCCGTTGCCCTGGGTAAAAAGCTGTTGGCCAGGGTTGGCCTGGCGGGCAAGGAAGACGCTTACCCGCGACGCCTTTCCGGTGGTCAGCAACAGCGTGTGGCGATTGCCCGTGCGCTGGCGATGGAGCCGGAAGTGATCCTGTTCGATGAACCCACCTCAGCGCTCGATCCGGAGCTGGTGGGTGAAGTGCTGGCGACCATCCGCAGCCTGGCCGAAGAGAAGCGCACCATGGTGATCGTCACCCACGAAATGGGCTTTGCCCGGGACGTGGCCAACCGTGTGGTGTTTTTCGACAAGGGTGTGATCGTCGAGCAAGGCGAAGCCAAAGCGTTGTTTGCCAACCCGAAAGAAGAACGGACTAAGCAGTTCCTCAGCAAGTTCCTGAATAACGCCCACCATTAACATCGCTTCACTGCTTGTTAACTTCCATGGATGGAAGTGACAACTCCCCCACCCCCACATCGTTCAACACTCTCTTTTCGTTCACTCGAACAATAGATCAGTTTTTACAACTGCATGCGGTACATATATATGTCCTGCAACAGATTCAACGCGCCTAAAATCCGCCAAATCCAGTGCCCTCGATGAGCACACGTTCGCCGCCACCCACCCTTGAAAATCGACAAATACGCGGCGAAATTCGACGGAGCAGTGCGGCTTATTAACTTCAATGCGTAGGATTTTTCTGAATAACGCTGAATGCACTACTTAACTAGCCAGTTCTATTGACACCCATTCAAGCTCACTCTTATCTAGTCTCCAGCAGGCGTCAGCCATCGTTCAAAATCATTATTTAAACTTGCAAATAGTGAACAACTTTGTTGCTCGGTAATACACGCCTTTTGATTTTTCAGAAACGGACTTCGCTGCAAGGCTTCAAGGAGAAACCCATGACAAGCACCTCGAATAAATCCGGACTTGCGGCCCCTACCCTGGCGCAATCCCACAAGACCGGCATCAATGTCACTTCGGCGGCCCACCTGCTGATCGATGTGGCGCCCTACCCCGGCATGGACGAAGGCGACCTGATCGAACTGTTCTGGGACAACTGCTACGTCGCTTCCCGCGTCCTCATGGCCGACGATGTCGGCGAAGTCGTCAGCCTGCGTGTACCGCAAAGCTTCATTGCCAATGGCTCCTCCTGCATTCACTACCGCATCATGCAGGTCGGACAAGGGCCGGCGCTGTCGCTCGCCACACGGGTACAGATCAAGCTCGATTGCCCGGGCGGTCAGCCACTCACGCTGTGCGGTCATGAAAACGAGCACCTGGCGCCAGTGGGCATCCCCGAAACCATTCGCCGTCAGGGGGTCAATCCGAACCAGATCAAACGCGGCGTACCGTTGACCATCGAGCCTTACCTGAACATGGCCGTCGACGATGAAATCACCCTGCGCTGGGGGGATGTGCGCATGGACCTGCCGCCGCTCAAGGCTGATGGAGTGGGTAAGCCGATTCAAGTCTGGGTGCCGCCGGCGATCATCCTCGAAGCGGGCGAAGACCTTCGGCTGGAAGTGACTTACTGCATCCTCGATCGCGTGGGCAACAACTCCGGCTGGGCACCGCCGCGCAGGTTGAAGATCGGTTGCGCCAATCCCTACCTGAAGGCCCGGCCCAAAGAGATGCTCATGGCCGCCGAACCGCGCAAGAAGTGAAAACACCGCCGTCCCACTGTGGGAGCGGGCTTGCTCGCGAAGAGGTCATGTCAGTCGCCATCAATGTTGCCTGACACACCGCCTTCGCGAGCAAGCCCGCTCCCACAGGGCGTTTCCAGCGGCTACGAGGCAAGTGTTGCTGCATAAACATGTGTTGCGCTACGAACAGACACCCTTCTATGCATATTCCTAAAAGTTAGTTTATTAATTATTTATACGCGTTTAGGGTATATAAACCGGACCACCGGACATTCTTGTTTTTATTTCGCCGCAACCATCGCGGCGACCCATGAGATGTGAGGTAGGTATGGTCCGGAACACAATCACCCCAGTGCAGATCGCCAGGGCATTGCGTGCAGCCAAGGAGCGGCACTGATGTCCAGTCTGGCAGATGCAATCGTTCAGAGTGATCTGGACATCGCCCCCCTGTTGTTGCCCGCGCAGGTCTTGCGCAACGACGCACAAGCCATCAAGGCCGCCCATGAGCTGGCGCAAGTCGCCCGCCTGCAAGCGGCCAAACGTGACCGGCAGCGCAAGTTGCCATGGTCGGAAATCGAACAGTTCACCCGCAGCGGATTGGGCAGCATTGCCATCCCGCGCGAGTACGGTGGCCCACAAGTTTCGTTTTTCACCCTGGCCGAAGTTTTCGCGATCATTTCCGCGGCAGACCCGGCACTGGGACAGATCCCGCAGAACCAGTTCGGCATCCTGAACCTGGTACTCGGCAGCGCCACCGAGGCGCAGAAAAAACAGCTGTTCAAAAGCGTG
Source organism: Pseudomonas sp. UMAB-40 (assembly GCF_900095275.1). Classification (NCBI taxonomy): domain Bacteria; kingdom Pseudomonadati; phylum Pseudomonadota; class Gammaproteobacteria; order Pseudomonadales; family Pseudomonadaceae; genus Pseudomonas; species Pseudomonas sp. UMAB-40. The sequence goes on along the minus strand of NZ_LT607551.1, from coordinate 81,878 downwards.
CTCGAAGGCTGGCGCATCGGCAATGCCGGGCCCGAACGCGGTACCAAAAATACCCTGGAACTCAAAGCGCGGATCACCGCTGACGGGGATGGTTTTGTCATCAGCGGGCAGAAGTTTTACTCCACCGGCGCACTGTTCGCCCATTGGGTGGCGGTCAAGGCGCTGAACGACGACGGCAAGCAAGTGCTCGCCTTCGTCCGTCGCGGCACACCGGGCCTGCGCATCGTGGATGACTGGTCAGGCTTCGGCCAGCGCACCACCGCCAGCGGCACCATTTTGCTCAACAACGTGCGGGTCGACGCCGAGCTGGTGGTGGATAACTGGAAGATCAACGACAGCCCGAACATCCAGGGTGCCGTGTCGCAATTGATTCAAGCCGCCATCGACGCCGGCATCGCCCGGGGTGCCATCGACGACGCCATCGAGTTCGTGAAAACTCGCTCCCGGCCATGGATCGACGCCAAGGTCGAACGGGCCAGCGACGACCTTTACGTCATCGCCGATATTGGCAAGTTGAAAATCGAACTGCACGCCGCCGAAGCGCTGCTGCGCAAGGCCGGGCAAGTGCTCGATCAGGTCAGCGCCGCGCCACTCACTGCCGAGTCCGCCGCGCGCGCTTCGATTGCCGTCGCTGAAGCGAAAGTGCTGACCACCGAAATCTCGCTGCTCGCCAGCGAAAAGCTCTTCGAACTGGCCGGCAGCCGCGCGACCCTCGCCGAATTCAACCTCGACCGCCATTGGCGCAACGCCCGTGTGCACACGCTGCACGACCCGGTGCGCTGGAAATATCACGCCGTCGGCAGCTATCACCTGAACGGCACGCTGCCGGCGCGCCACTCCTGGATTTAACGACCAGATCTCTGGAGAAACACATGACTCTTTCTCACCACGTCGCGGTCATCACCAGCGATGAGCAAGCCCTGATCGTCGCCACCGATCTGGCCGAAGATTTCAAACGCGACAGCGCCCTGCGCGACCGCGAACGTCGCCTGCCGCACCCGGAGCTGGAAGTGTTTTCCCGCTCGGGTCTTTGGGGCATCAGCGTGCCCAAGGAGTACGGCGGCGCGGGCGTTTCCAACGTGACCCTGGCCAAAGTGATCGCACTGATTGCCCAGGCTGACGGCTCGCTCGGACAGATCCCGCAGAACCATTTCTACGCCCTCGAAGTGCTGCGCGTGAACGGCAGCGAAGAGCAGAAAAAGCGCCTGTACGCCGAAGTGCTCGCCGGCCAGCGCTTCGGCAATGCCTTGGCGGAACTGGGCACCAAAACCGCCCATGACCGCGTCACCAGCCTGACCCGCGACGGTGACGGATATCGCATCAACGGTCGCAAGTTCTACGCGACCGGCGCGATCTATGCGCAACGCATTCCGACGTCGGTAGTGGATGAAAACGGCGTGCAGCAACTGGCGTTCGTCCCCCACAACAGCAAAGGCCTGACCGTCATCGACGACTGGAGTGGTTTTGGCCAGCGCACCACCGGCAGCGGTTCGGTGGTGTTCGAAGACGTCTACGTCGCAGCCGAAGACGTCATCCCGTTTCAAAGTGCGTTCGAGCGCCCGACCACCGTTGGCCCGCTGGCACAGATTCTTCACGCCGCCATCGACACCGGCATCGCCCGCGCCGCTTATGAAGATGCCCTGCACTTCGTGCGTACCAAAACCCGGCCGTGGATCGACGCCACCCATGAAAAAGCCACTGACGACCCGCTGACCCTCAAGAGTTTCGGCCACCTGAGCATTCGCCTGCACGCCGCCGAAGCCTTGCTGGAACGCTCCGGCGAATTCCTCGACAAAGCTCAGGCCGACACCAACGCCGAGACCGTCGCCGCCGCGTCGATTGCCGTTGCCGAAGCCCGCGCCATCAGCACCGAAATCTCCCTCGCTGCCGGCAGTACGCTGTTTGAACTGGCCGGCAGCCAGGCGACGCTGATCGAACACGGCCTCGATCGCCACTGGCGCAACGCCCGGGTGCACACGCTGCACGACCCGGTGCGCTGGAAGTATCACGCCGTCGGCAACTACTACCTCAACGATGAAAACCCTCCGCTGCGAGGGACCATCTGATGGCCGAGGCGAAAAAGAAGATCCTGCTCAACGCGTTCAACATGAACTGCATCGGGCACATCAACCACGGCCTGTGGACGCATCCACGGGACACCTCCACCCAGTACAAAACCATTGAATACTGGACCGAGCTGGCGCAGTTACTGGAGCGCGGGTTGTTCGACGGCCTGTTCATCGCCGATATCGTCGGCGTCTACGACGTCTACCAGAACTCGGTCGACGTGCCGCTGAAAGAGTCGATCCAGTTGCCGGTCAACGACCCGCTGCTGCTGGTTTCGGCCATGGCGGCGGTGACGAAAAACCTCGGCTTCGGCCTCACTGCCAACCTGACTTACGAACCGCCGTACCTGTTCGCCCGCCGCATGTCGACGCTCGATCACCTGAGTCGCGGCCGGGTCGGCTGGAACATCGTCACCGGTTACCTCGACAGCGCCGCCAAAGCCATGGGCTTGAGCGAACAGGTGGAACACGACCGCCGTTACGACCAGGCCGATGAATACCTCCAAGTGCTCTACAAACTCTGGGAAGGCAGCTGGGAAAACGGTGCGGTGCTCAACGATCCGCAGCAACGGATCTACGCCCAACCGGAAAAAGTGCACAAGGTCGAGCACAAGGGCGAGTTCTATCAGGTCGAGGGTTATCACCTCTGCGAGCCGTCGCCGCAGCGCACGCCGGTGCTGTTCCAGGCCGGCAGTTCCGATCGCGGTTTGCTGTTTGCCGGACGTCATGCCGAGTGCGTGTTCATCAGCGGGCAGAACAAACCGTCGACCAAGGTCCAGGTGGACAAGGTTCGCGCTAGCGCTGTTGAGGCCGGGCGCAATCCCGAGGACATCAAAGTGTTCATGGGCTTGAACGTAATTGTCGGCGCCACTGAAGAACTGGCCTGGGCCAAGCACGCCGAGTACCTGAGCTACGCCAGCGCCGAGGCCGGTGTCGCGCATTTTTCGGCGTCGACCGGGATCGACTTCTCCGAGTACGAGATCGACGAACCGATCCAGTACGTGAAGAGCAACGCCATCCAGTCAGCGACCAAAAACCTGCAGAACAACGACTGGACCCGGCGCAAATTGCTCGAGCAACACGCCCTCGGCGGCCGCTACATCACGGTGGTCGGTTCGCCTGAGCAAGTGGCGGACGAACTCGAATCGTGGATCGCCGAAACCGGGCTCGATGGCTTCAACCTGACACGGATTGTCACGCCGGAAAGCTATGTGGATTTCATTGAGCTGGTGATTCCGGAGTTGCAGCGGCGTGGGTCGTACAAGACCGCTTATGACGACGGCAGCCTGCGGGAAAAGCTGTTTCACGGCGAGGCGCATTTGCCTGAGCAACATACGGGCTCGGCGTTTCGCCGCTAAAAGCATCGCCAGCAAGCCGGCTCCTACAAGGACAACGCATTCCCCTGTAGGAGCCGGCTTGCTGGCGATGAGGCCCTGACAAACACTCCAAATTTATGCCCTGACTGGAAAAAACCTCATGAAAAAGAACTCCCTCTCCCACCCAGTCAAAGCACTGGCCCTGGCCCTCGGCCTCTTCAGCTCTGTCACCTTCGCCGCCGACGCGCCGCTGAAAGTCGGCACCACCGCCGCCTTCGCCATCCCGCTGGAAGCCGCCGTCGAGGAAGCCAAAAAACAAGGCCTGCAAGTCGACTTGGTGGAGTTCAGCGACTGGATCGCCCCCAACGTCAGCCTCGCGGCCGGCGACATCGACGTGAATTACTTCCAGCACGTCCCGTTCCTGGAAAACGCCAAGGCCGCCGCCGGTTTTGACCTGGTGCCATTCGCGCCGGGGATCATCAACAACGTCGGCCTCTACTCGAAAAAATACAAAAGCTTTGACGAGTTGCCGCAAGGCGCCAGCGTCGCCATTGCCAACGACCCGATCAATAGCGGTCGCGGCCTGCAACTGCTGGCCAAGGCTGGCCTGATCACCCTCAAACCGGGCGTCGGCTACAAGGCCACCGAAGAAGACATCATCGCCAACCCGAAGAAAATCAAAATCCTCCAGGTCGAAGCCGTGCAACTGGTGCGCGCCTATGACGACGCCGATCTGGTGCAGGGCTACCCGGCCTACATCCGGTTGTCGAAGACCTTCGATGCCGGTTCGGCGTTGCTGTTCGACGGTCTCGATCACAAGGAATACGTGATTCAGTTCGTGATCCAGCCCAAGAGCAAAACCGACCCGCGCCTGATCAAGTTCGTCGATATCTACCAGCATTCGCCGGCCGTTCGTGCGGCGCTGGACAAGGCCCACGGCAAGCTCTATCAAGCCGGTTGGGAAAGCTGAGGATGACGGCTGCGATCCAACGGCGACTGGATATTCCAGAGCCACATAAAGCCGAACAGACCGAACTGCACCCGGACCTGAACCGCGCTCACGTACGCTTCATCGGTCTGGGCAAAACCTACACCGGCCAGCAGGGTCCGGTGGCGGCGTTGCACGGCATCGACTTGGCGATCCAGCGCGGTGAAGTGTTCGGCATCATCGGTCGCAGCGGCGCTGGCAAGTCGTCGCTGATCCGCACCATCAACCGTCTCGAACAACCGAGCAGCGGCCGAGTGCTGATTGATCAAGTGGACATCGGCGAGTTCGACGAAGACCGCCTGGTGGCTCTGCGCCGACGGATCGGCATGATCTTCCAGCACTTCAACCTGATGTCGGCCAAGACCGTTTGGCAGAACGTCGAGTTGCCGCTGAAAGTCGCCGGCGTGCCCAAGGAAAAACGCGAACAGAAAGTCCGCGAACTGCTGGAACTGGTCGGCCTGCAAGGCAAGCACAACGCCTATCCGGCGCAGCTGTCCGGCGCAGCTGTCCGGCGCAGCTGTCCGGCGCAGCTGTCCGGCGGACAGAAACAGCGCGTCGGCATCGCCCGCGCCCTGGTGCACGACCCGGAAATCCTGCTGTGCGACGAAGCCACTTCGGCGCTGGACCCGGAGACCACGCAATCGATTCTCGGCCTGCTGCGCGAGATCAATCAGCGCCTGGGTTTGACCATCGTGCTGATCACCCACGAGATGGCGGTGATCCGCGATATCTGTGATCGGGTGGTGGTGCTGGAACACGGAAAAATCGTCGAGCAAGGGCCGGTGTGGGAAGTGTTCGGCAACCCGCAGCATGAGGTCAGCAAGACCTTGCTCGCACCGCTGCAACATGCGCTGCCGGAAGAACTGCAAAGCCGCTTGCGCCCGCAACCTCAGTCCTCAGACGCAGCGGTTGTGTTGCGTGTGCAATTCACCGGTAGCGCCACGGACGAACCAGATCTGGCGGCCTTGTTCAGCGCCCTCGGTGGCCGCGTGAGGTTGCTGCAAGGTGGTGTGGAACGGATTCAGGGCCACGCGCTGGGGCAATTGCTGCTGGCAGTGACCGGTTCGTCGCTCGGCGCTGAAGAATTGCGTCAGCGCGCCGGCCACTGGGCGCAACAGGTGGAGGTGCTCGGTTATGTGGTTTGATCGCTTGCTGCAAGGCTTCATCGACACGTTTCTGATGGTGGGCGTGTCGTCGCTGATTGCGCTGCTGGCGGGCATTCCGCTGGCGGTAATTTTGGTTACCAGCACCAAGGGCGACATCTATGAGGCACCGGCGCTGAATCGCGCACTGGGTGCCTTCGTGAACCTGTTCCGCTCGATTCCGTTCCTGATTCTGATGGTGGCGCTGATTCCGTTTACCCGGTTGATCGTCGGCACCACTTACGGTGTCTGGGCCGCCGTAGTGCCGCTGACGATTGCGGCCACGCCGTTCTTTGCGCGTATTGCAGAAGTCAGTTTGCGCGAGGTGGACCACGGTTTGATCGAAGCGGCGCAAGCGATGGGCTGCCGGCGCTGGCACATTGTCTGGCATGTGCTGTTGCCCGAGGCGCTGCCGGGGATTGTCGGTGGTTTCACCATCACACTGGTGACCATGATCAACTCGTCGGCCATGGCCGGCGCGATTGGTGCGGGCGGGTTGGGGGACATTGCGTACCGGTATGGGTATCAGCGGTTTGATAGCCAGATCATGCTGACGGTGATTGTGCTGCTGGTGGTGTTGGTCGCGATTATCCAGCTCGGCGGGGACCGCTTGGCGCGAGGCCTTAACAAACGCTAAGCCAATTGCGAACACTTACTGTGGGTGAAGGAGCTTTTGTGGCGAGGGGGCTTGCCCCCTCGCCACAAAAGCGTCGGCTACCGTGGGTAATGAGCCACTTCAGAGGGGAACATTTCCCACAGGAAAATCAGTGTGCCTACAGGCCTGCTCCCTTTCATTTGCAGGACATTTCCTAGATCATTCCGCTCGCTTGCGCCGGTGGATTCTCGTGGCTAGTCTCCGTCCGTCACTGCTCATCAGTGATCGGGTTTAGTCGCCCGGACCGGACGCATAGCGCCACCCATTCTCAGGCATTTCCTTTGCCTGAAATTTAATGGTGGCTGTGCGTAGGGCACCTTCGGGTGCGCCGGTTCCCGGTGTCCGGTCGACTAACCTGCGTGCAGCCGCCACCCCTAATTCGTTTAGTCGCGAGATCGGTTGGCTCCAACTAATCACCGGAGTTTTACCCATGAAAAGATCTGTCCCCGATCCACCGCCCGAGACAACCACCGAAAGCAAACCCTCCGATCCACTCAGAGATCGCTCCGCGCTTTACCGCGCCATCGATTTCTACCTCACCGGCAACCAGCCCTCTCCACCGGATGAATTGCGGTTCTACAACGTCAGCGAAGATGTCAGTTTCGAAGATGCGCAGCTCCACCTCGCTGACCTGCTTCGTTGTGCTTCTGTTTCGGCGTATCAATGTGGTGAACACCTGAAAGGCGCGGACCGAGCCATGGTGTTTTCCGTTTGGCATTTGCTGGAGATTGCCAAAGCCATGGTTGATCGCTCCATTGATTGTTTGGGGATGAAGCAAGGCTGAGACGTCGGTCGGTAGTTACATCGCTATCGCGGGCAAGCCCGCTCCCACAGGTGTGCGCGATCGACTGTGGGAGCGGGCTTGCCCGCGATTGGCTGCGCAGCAGCCACCCGGCTCATGGCGTATATTCGGCAAACCTCAATTGCCTGCGCAGCCGACCATGAAACAAACCCCCGACGACCTCCAGAAGATCACCGCCACCACCCTGGGCCATTACAACTCGGTGGCCGAAGATTTTCGCGAGGGGACTCGCGATCATGATGTCAGCCAGAACATCGACGCCCTGCTGCGGCATATTCAGGGCGAGGCGCCGTTCGACATTCTCGATTTTGGCTGTGGGCCGGGGCGTGATTTGCAGACGTTCACACGTATGGGCCACACGGCTGTCGGGCTCGACGGGTCGGAAAAGTTTGCGCAGATGGCGCGTGAGGACAGTGGTTGTGAGGTGTGGCAGCAGGACTTTCTGAAGCTGGATCTGCCGGCCGAACGCTTTGACGGGGTTTTTGCCAATGCGGTGCTGTTTCATATCCCGCGCCAGGAATTGCCCCGGGTGTTGAAGGAATTGCGCGGGGCGTTGAAGCCGGGTGGCGTGTTGTTCAGTTCCAATCCTCGCGGCGAGAATCAGGAAGGGTGGAATGGGCCGCGGTATGGGGCGTATCACGATCTTGAGGCTTGGCAGCAATTGCTGACGGAGGCGGGGTTTGTGGAGTTGGAGCATTACTATCGGCCGGCGGGGCTGCCGCGAGAGCAGCAGCCTTGGTTGGCGAGTGTCTGGCGCAAAGTGTGAAGCCTTCAGACTTGTGGTGCCTGGGCTGACGTCTTCGCGGGCAAGCCGCGCTCCCACAGGTTTTTGTGTCGATCCTGGAAATTGTGATCGACGCAAATCCTGTGGGAGCGTGGCTTGCCCCCGATGAGCGCGTAGCGCTCGATTTTAAGTCTCTTTCTGCGGCTCGCGGATTTTGTACCAGGCAACGTAAAGCGCCGGCAAAAACAGCAACGTCAGCAACGTCGCAATAATGATCCCGCCAATCATCGCGTAGGCCATCGGCCCCCAGAACACTTCCCGGGCAATCGGGATCATCCCCAGGCTGGCCGCCGCAGCGGTCAATAGAATCGGCCGGCGCCGATGCTCCGTGGCCTGCGCCACGGCATCCCAAGGTGAAACGCCCTCGTTCTCCAAGGCATCGATCTGGGTCACCAGAATCACCGAGTTGCGGATGATGATGCCGATCAGCGCCAGAATCCCCAGGATCGCCACAAAGCCCATTGGCGTGCCCGTCGGGATCAGCGCCAGCACCACGCCAATCAAGCCGAGCGGCGCGACACTCGCCACCAGGAACAGCTTCTGCACGCTGTGCAGCTGGATCATCAGGAAGGTCGCCATCAGGAACAACATCAACGGCACCACCTTGGCAATCGGCCCCTGGGCCTTGCCGCTCTCCTCCACCGTGCCGCCCGTGGCGACCGAGTAACCCACCGGCAAACCGGCGGCGAATTTATCGATGGCGGGTTTGAGCTGTTTCACCAAGTCAGTCGGCTGAATCTCGTCGCGCACTGCCGCCTTGATGGTGATGGTTGGTTTACGGTCACGGCGCCAGACCAGCGGTTGCTCGAGTTCATAGCGCACCGTGGCGAAAGCCAGCAGCGGAATCGACGTGCCGCTCGGGGTGACGATCTGCAAGTTCTGCAGGGTTTCCGGCGTGCCGCGCTCCGCGTCCACCGCACGTCCCACGACGTTGATCAGGTAGATATCGTCATCGACCTGAGTGACCTGCGAACCGACCACGATGCTGTTCATCAGGTTGGCCACGTCTTCCGACGACAGCCCCAATTGCCGCGCCTTGTCCTGAGCGATCTCGATGCGCAGGACTTTGCCCGGTTCGTTCCAGTCGTAAATGATCTCGCCGATGTGCGAGTTCTTGTCCAGCTCGGTGGCCAGGGCGATGGCGTGCTTGCGCACCTGATCGATGTCCTTGCCGCTGACCCGGTACTGAATCGGGCGACCCACCGGCGGCCCCATTTCCAGCGCCTGGACGTAGCTGCCGATGCCGACGAAATCTTTGCGCAGCCGCTCGCGCAAGCGTTGGCTGAGGGCGTTACGCGACTCCAGGCCTTTGCTGACGATCACCAGTTGCGCGTAGTACGGGTTCTGCAATTGCTGGTCGAGGGGCAGGTAGAAACGGATCGCCCCCTCGCCGATGTAAGTGCTCCAGCGCACGATGTCCGGATCGTCCTTGAGCGTCGCTTCGAGCTTGTCCACCGCCTTGCGGGTTTCGGCGATCGAGGCGTTTTGCGGCAGGTTCAGGTCGACGAGGATTTCCGGGCGGTCCGACGACGGGAAGAACTGGTTCTGCACGAACTGCATGGAAAACACCGAGGCCACGAACAGCGCAATGGTGATACCGATCGCCCACCAGCGATTACGCATGGCCCAAAACATCCCGTAATTGAATGCCCGGCCGATGCGGCCCGGCTCGGCGTCATGGGGTTTCACGTTGGTGCTGAGAATGTGCACGCCGATCACCGGGGCAAACAACACGGCGACAACCCACGACACCAGCATCGCCACCGCGATAACGGCAAACAGGGTGAAGGTGTACTCGCCCGCCGAGCTGGCGTTCAACCCGATGGGCACGAAACCGGCCACCGTCACCAACGTCCCGGTGAGCATCGGGAACGCCGTAGAGGTGTAGGCAAACGTCGCCGCCTGCTCCTTGGTCTCGCCCATCTCCAGGCGCGTGACCATCATTTCGACCGTGATCATTGCATCGTCCACCAGCAGGCCGAGGGCGATGATCAGCGCGCCGAGGGAAATCCGCTGCATGGTGATGCCGCTGTATTCCATGAAGATGAACACCATGGCCAGCACCAGCGGGATCGAGCACGCCACCACCAGCCCGGCGCGCACCCCGAGGCTGACGAAACTGACGATCAGGACGATCACCACCGCTTCGAACAAGGCACTGGTGAAGCCGCCGACGGCTTTTTCCACCACTTCGGCCTGGTCGGACACCGTGTGCACACCGACGCCCACCGGCAAGTCGGCGGTCAGGTCGGTCATGCGCTGGTGCAACGCCTTGCCGAACGCCTGGATGTTGCCGCCCTTCTTCATGGCGATGGCGAGGCCAATGGCCGGGTGGCCGTTGAAACGGAACTCCGGGGTCGCCGGGTCAACGTAGCCACGGCTGATGTCGGCGATGTCGGCCAGGCGGTAGAAGCGGTCATTGAGCCGCAGGTTGACGTTGGCCAGGTCTTTCTCGGAAGCGAACTGCCCCGAGGTGCGCACCGAGATGCGCTCCGGACCGGCCTCGATCACACCGGCCGGGGTCACCGCGTTCTGGGTTTGCAGGCTTTGCACCACCTGGCGCTGATCGATGCCCAGCGCCGCCAGTTTGCGGGTGGAGAAGTTCAGGTACAGGACTTCATCTTGCTCACCGACCATCTCGACCTTGCCCAGCCCCGGCACTTCACGAATTTCAGCGCGAACCTGTTCCACGTAATCGCGCAACTGGCGCATCGACAAGCCGTCGGCGGTAAAGGCGTAGACCGAACCGTACACATCACCGAATTCGTCGTTGAACCCCGGCCCTTGCAGGCCCTGGGGGAAGTCGCCACGAATGTCGTTGATCTTCTTGCGCACCTGGTACCAGATTTCCGGGATGTCCTTGGCACTGGTGGTGTCGCGCAGGTTGACGAACACCGTCGATTCCCCGGGCCGCGTATAGCTTTTCACGTAGTCGAGGGAGTCGAGCTCTTCGAGTTTTTTCTCGATGCGGTCAGTGACCTGCTTGAGGGTTTCTTCCTGGGTCGCGCCCGGCCAGCGGGTCTGGATGACCATGGTTTTGATGGTGAACGACGGGTCTTCCTCGCGGCCCAGGTTCATGTACGAGAACACGCCCATCAACAGTGCGACGAACATCAAATACCAGACAAACGACTGATGTTTGAGAGCCCATTCGGATAAGTTGAAACTCCCTTTCATTGGGGGTTGTCCTCGTCGATTTTCACTTTTTGCCCGGGTTTCAGGCTGTTCACACCCGCGCTGACCACCCGTTCACCGGACTTCACGCCACTGGCCAGGATCATCGTTGAATCCGTGCGGCTGACCAGGCTGACGTCCCGTGGGGAAACAGTCTGGGTCTGCGCATCGATCACCCAGATGCGCGATTTGCCATCGATCTCCTGCAGCGCGCTCAGCGGCAATTCGATACGCGGCTTGATCGCGGAGCTGAGGGTGACACTGATCGCAGTGCCCAGGCGAAAACCGGGCGGTGTGTCTGTCAGGGTCAGGCGGGCTCGACGGGTTCGGGTCGCACTCTGCGCCTGGGGCTCGATTTCACGAACGATGGCGGTGGTGTTGATGCTCGGGTCCAGTTGCGCCGCGACCTGAAACACGACATCGGTCGGCAGTTGGTCGACCAGGGTGTCCGGCAGGTCGATCACGGCTTCCTTGATGTCCGGTTGCGCCAGGGTCACCACTTGCTGGCCGGCCGTGACGACTTGCCCGGCCTCGGCATTCCACAAGGTGACCACGGCTTTGTGGTCGGAACGCAGTTCGACGTAGTTGAGCTGGTCCTTGGCCTGATCGACCGCCGCCTTCGCTTGATCGAGGGAGGCCTGGGTGGTCTTGAGGTCAGTCTGTGCGGAGTCGAGTTGCGCCTGGGCACCCACGCCACGATCGAACAACGCCTGCTGACGCCGGGCGTTGGCCTGGGCGTTGATGAATTGCGCCTGGATGCTGGCCAGATTGCCTTGAGCGGAGCGCAACTGGTTCTGCTGATCGGTGGGGTCCAGGGTGGCGAGCAGCGCGCCCTTTTCCACTTCGGCACCGACATCGACGTTACGGCTGGCGATGCGCCCCGGCACGCGGAACCCGACATTGCTTTCATAGCGGGCCTGGATGCTGCCGGCGAAGCGGCCGAGATTTTCCTCGTCCAGCGACTGGACCTTGACCGACAGCACCGGGCGTATCGGCTCCGGTGGCGGTTCTTCTTCCGAGCAGGCCGCCAGCATCACCGCCGTGCACACCAGTAACAGACGCTTCATGGCTGGGCTTCCACAGCGAGATCCTTGTAGGTGTTTTCGGCGATTTCAACTTTCACGCCGGGGTGCAGCAACTGACCGCCCGCGATGACGACTTTTTCGCCGCCCTGCAGGCCGGCGCTGATGATCACTTTGCCGGTCAGGTAACGACCGACCGTGACGGTGTGCAGTTGCGCCTTCCCTTCACCGTCCACCAGCCATACCGCCGGATCGCTGAGGTTTTTGGTCAGCGCCGACCACGGCAGTTCCACGGCGGACTTGCCCGGCGTCTTGGCCGTGGCGCTCACCACCGAGCCCAGTTGCATGCCCTCGGGCAGGCTGGCCAGGGTGACTTTGACTTGCACGGTGCCGGTCTGTGCGGACACCGCCGGTGTGATCTCCCGCACGGTGCCGGTGGTTTTGATCGCCGGGTTGTCGAGCAGGCTGACCACGATGGTTTTATCCTCCGGCGCCTCGGCCAGCAGCGATTCGTAGACGTTGAACACCGCATCACGTTCACCATCGCGCGCCAGGCTGAAAATCGGCACCGTCGCCTGCACCACTTGGCCGACCTCGGCCTGACGCGCCGTAATCACACCCGGTGCCTCGGCAATCAGCGCGGTGTAGCCGAGCTGTTCACGGGCGTTGGCGAATTGCGCCTGGGCAGCGGTCAACGCGCTCTGACTGCTGCGCAAGGCGGCTTGCGCGGAATCGTATTCGCTTTGGCTGGTGTAGCCCTTGGGCAGGAGTTTTTGCTGGCGGACGAACGCGGCGGCGGTCTGTTTGACCCGGGCCTGTTCGGCGGTGACTTGGGCCTGGGCCGAATCGACGTTGGTCTGCAGGTCCTTGGGATCGAGCTTGGCCAGCACTTGTCTGGCCGACACCCGGTCACCGACATCGACCATGCGCTGAATGATCTTGCCGCCCACGCGGAACGACAATTCGGTCTGGACCCTGGCCTGAACATCGCCAGTGAGCGTCACCGACGCGGCGTAATCCAAGGGTTTGACCTCCTGGACGAAAACCCGTGGACGGTCCTTCTCGACCGGTTTTTTATCGCCGCACGCGGTCAGCAGCGCAAGGAGGCTCAGACCAACCACTATGTTCAATCCGGGACCAGCCATGCAGACTCCTTTGCGTTGTACGGACGTGCCAATGGCGATACGACTGTGAGCTTAGAACAGGGTTCCACGGGTGCACAGGTTTGCCATACATACCGTGGGAGCGAGCTTGCTCGCGATGGCGGAGTTTCAGTCGGCATCAATGTTGGCTGATACACCGCTATCGCGAGCAAGCTCGCTCCCACAGGGGATCACGGTGTTTGCGACAATAAGGCAAACTGGCCGACTACGCAGCAGGAAGCTTCCCATGCTCAAAACCCTCGCGGTGGCCAATTACCGCTCGATCAACAAGTTGGTGATTCCGCTCGGTCGGTTGAACCTGATCACCGGCCCCAACGGCAGCGGCAAGTCCAACCTGTACCGCGCGTTGCGCCTGCTGGCGGAAACCGCTCAGGGCGGCGTCGTCAATGCCCTGGCCCGCGAGGGCGGGCTGCATTCGACGTTCTGGGCCGGGCCGGAAACCATCACCCGGCGCATGCGTAATGGTGAAGTCCCGATCGAGGCAACCGTGCGCCACGGCGTCAAACGCCTGCGCCTGGGGTTTGCCGGTGAGGATTTCAGCTACTCGATCGCGCTGGGTTTGCCGGAGCCGAGCGAATCCGCGTTTTCCCTGGACCCGGAAATCAAGAAGGAATGCATCTGGAACGGCCCGGTTTACCGCCCGGCCAGTCTGTTGGTGGATCGCGACGGCCCGATGATCCGCATCCGGGCCGGTCGCAGCTGGGACGTGCTGGCCCACCACACGCCGAATTTCGACAGCCTGTTCGATCAGGTCGGCAGCTTCCGTACCTCCCCGGAAGTCATGCACCTGCGAGAATTCATCCGCCGCTGGCGCTTCTACGATCACTTTCGCAGCGATGCCGATGCGCCGGTGCGCCAACCACAATTGGGCACCCGCACGCCGGTGTTGCACCACGACGGTCGCGACCTTGCCGCTGCGTTGCAGACGATTCGTGAAATCGGCGACCCCGAGGCGTTGCAGTCCGCAATCAGCGACGCATTCCCCGGCGCACGACTGAACATCGCGCCGTTGCAGGGTGGGCGGTTTGCGATTGAGTTTTTCCAGGAAGGGTTACTGCGACCGTTGTCCGCGGCCGAGTTGTCGGACGGGACCTTGCGCTATTTGCTGCTGGTGGCGGCGCTGCTGACGCCTCGGCCGCCGACGCTGATGGTGCTGAACGAGCCGGAAACCAGTTTGCACCCGGACCTGTTGCCGGCGTTGGCCCGGTTGATTATCCGAGCGTCGGAGCAGTGTCAGGTGTGGGTGGTGTCCCATGCGCGGCGGTTGATTTCGGCGTTGCAGGAGGACCTGGAGTGCAATTGCATTGTGTTGGAGAAGACATTGGGCCAGACGGGGATCGTGGGTCAGCGGATGCTGGATGAACCAGCCTGGCATTGGCCGGATTAGTCGGCGTTTGACAACCCGCTATCGCGGGCAAGCCCGCTCCCACAGGATTTGGGTCTGGTCACAGAATTTGTGTCCACTGAAGATCACTGTGGGAGCGGGCTTGCCCGCGATGAGGACCGAAAGATCGCTGAAAAGGTCAGTGACTCACCCCTGCCACTTCCCACCTTCAACAATCACGCTCTCAGGCTTGGTGTCATCGCTCAGCTCTTTACGCACATATTGGTCATACAGCTTGAGCAAATACTTCTCCTCGCCCAGCTTCGCCAGCTCGGCATTCACCCAATCACGCAGCTCGATGTTGCCCTTTTTCACCGCCGGTGCAATCGGTGCTTCGGCACCCAACGTCTGGCTCAGCACGCGATAGCCAGGGTTCTGCTTGGCCCAGCTGAACAGCACCAGATTGTCCTGCGCATACGCATCGCCGCGCCCATTGGCCAGCGCTTGCAGTGACTCGGAGTTTTTCTCGAATTTCAGCAGTTTCCAGTCCGGGTGATGCTTCGTCAGCCAGATATCGGCCGTGGTGCCCGTAGTGACGATGGTGGTGCGAGTCGCCAGGTCATCGAGGTTCTTCACCGTGCTGGCTTGCGGAACCAGCGCCTGCACCGCGACCTTGAGGTTCGGGTTGGTGAATTCCACCGCTTCCTTGCGCTCCGGGGTGACAGTCATGTTGGCCAGGATCAGGTCGACCTTGTCGCTTTGCAGGAAGGGAATCCGGCTGGCAGGTTCCACCGCGACGAACTCGACTTTGTTCTCGTCGCCCAACAGGTCCTTGGCGAATTGACGGCCAATGTCAGTATCGAAACCCACATAACGCCCGGCTTCATTGACGAAACCAAACGGCGGTTTGTCGGTGAAGACGCCGACGATCAGCTTGTCCCGAGCCTTGATTTTTTCCAGATAACTGGCGGTGGCCGCAGGCTTGGCGGGTTCTTCGGTTTTGTTGCAGCCGGCCAGCAAAGCGAGGCCGAGCAGCGGGAGTAGCAGCAGTGAAGTCTTGGCAGTTTTCATAGCGGTTCCAGTTCCTTTGTTTGAGTCGTTTTGGGTAAAGCGGCGACATAGGAGAACTTCTCCAGGAACTGCTGCGCTCGTGCGGTTTGCGGGTTCGTAAAGAAAATCTCGGGTGGGTTTTGTTCGAGGATTCGCCCGGCATCCATGAACACAATTCGGTCTGCCACGGCGCGGGCGAAGGCCATTTCATGGGTAACGATCAGCAGGGTCATGCCCTCGCGGGCCAGGCCTTGAATGACTTCCAGCACTTCCTTGACCATTTCCGGGTCGAGGGCGGCGGTGACTTCGTCGAAGAGCATGACCTTGGGGTTCATGCACAGCGAACGGACGATGGCGATGCGTTGCTGCTGACCACCGGAGAGCTGACGCGGGAAGGCATCGCGCTTGTCCAGCAGGCCCACGCGCGCCAGCAAGGCTTCGGCCTGATCGCGAGCTTCGCGGCGGTCGCGTTTCTGTACTTTGACCGGGCCGAGCAGCAGGTTGTCGAGCACGCTCATGTGCGGGAACAAGTGATAACTCTGGAACACCATGCCGATCTGCTGGCGCACTTCGCGCCAGTCGGTGCCCTTGTCCAGCAACTCGCGGTCGTTGAATTTCAAGCTGCCGCTGTGCGCGACTTCCAGGCCGTTGAGGCAGCGCAGCAAGGTGCTTTTGCCGCAGCCGCTGGGGCCGAGGATGACGATCACTTCGCCTGACTTCACGTGCAGGTCGATACCGTCCAGCACTTGCTGGTCGCCGAAAAACTTGTTGAATCCCTTGAACTCGATCAATGCGCTCATGCTTGCGTCCAGCGCCGCTCCAGCACACGCGAGGCGGCCGACAGCGGGTAGCAGATGAAAAAGAAAAACAGGAACAACGCGCCGTAGATCAGCACGGATTCGTAAGTGCGTTCGATGATTTGCTGGCCGACCTTGATCACGTCCACCACGCCGATCAGCACTGCGAGGGAGCTGGTCTTGATGATGCGCGTGTAGACGTTGATGGTCGGCGGCGTCATGCGTTTCAGCGCCTGGGGCAGCAGCACGTAACCGTAGAGTTGCGGGCCGTCCAGGCCAATCGACAACCCCGCTTCACGCTGCCCGCGTGGCAACGAATGCAACGCGTCACGCACTACTTCGCCGACTTCACTGGCGCCCCACAGCGACAGCACCAGCACCGCGCACCAGAAGCTCGGAATGCTCAGGCCGAAAAAAATCGGCAGGCCAAAAAACAGCAGGTACAGCCACACCAGCACCGGGATCGCCCGGAACAATTCCAGGTAGACCCGCAGGATCGCGTTCAGCCATTTGACATTCAGTGTGCGCAACACACCGTAGAGCACGCCGCCGACGGTGCTGATGGCGATGCTCAGAAGAGAGATCGACAAGGTTTGCGCCGCACCCTTGCCCAGTTGCGGCAAGGACACCCAGAGCAACTCAAGACCCGAACTGGCCATGCTGGAGCCTCCTTTCCAGGCGGCTGAGCAGCAGCGACAGTGGCAAGAACAGCAGCACGCAAATCAGCGTCAGCACGGCGAGCATTTCGTAGGTTTTGTAGTAAAGCGCGATGTAGCTCTTGGTGGTGTAGAGAATCTCCGGCACCGCCACCGCCGAGACCACGGTGGTCTCCTTGAGCAGGAAGATGAAATTGGCGAACAGCGACGGCAGGCTGAGAATCCCGGCTTGCGGCAGGATTACGTAGCGCAGCAATTGCCCTCGGGACAAGCCGATGGAGCGGCCGGATTCGAGTTGAGCCAGCGGCACTGCATCGACCCCGGCGCGCAGTACTTCAGTCAGGTAAGCGCCGCCGAGAAAGGTCATGGTGATGATCGCCGCAGCAAACCCCGAAACCTTGATGCCCAGTGCCGGCAAGGCGAAGTAAACGAAAAACAACTGGATCAGCAGCGGCGTGTTGCGCGCCAACTCGACGTAGAGCCCGACCAACCGCTGCAGGTAGGCCGTGCGAAACACCAGAATCGTTGCGTTGAGCAAGGCCACCAGCAGCGATGTGCCGATGGCGATAAAGCCGACCTGCAGCGTCACGCCCACGGCTTTGAGAAACGCCGGCAGGGTGCTGAGGATAAATGCGTAATCGAAGTTCATTGAACATCCTGGACGTCGCGGGGTAAGCGACGGTGGTGCAGTCCATGGGCAGTGGATAACTTCCCGGCAGACACCGACTTTAAAGGTATAAAAAGAAGAATTTAAATACCGTTAAAGCATATTGATATCACGCAAAAAACTATCCTGCGGATTTGCCGTGGCGAAGGAACACGACTATTTTCCTTGCAGCTGTAGGAGGGATCTTTTTTTCAAAAAGACCCTCCAAGGACGCACAGCTTTTGGCCAGACTCCCTGGCCGAACCCTCACAAGGAAGAGAAAAATGGCTGACTTGAAAGTGCCAAAGCGGTTGGATCCGCAGGAAATCGTGAAGTTATTGGTGGCGTTGCGCCGGGCGCTGGAGGCCAGGGCGGCCTAACGCTCGTGAGGCGAGCAGATTCCCCTGTGGAGAGGGGGCTTGCCCCCTCGCCACAAAAGCTCCCTCGCCACAGGTTTCTCGCACGCAAAAAAACGCCGACGCTATTGCTAGCCGTCGGCGTTCGAAACCTTGAAGGGGTTTACCTCGCGAATCAGAACGCCGGCAGTACCGCGCCGCTGTACTTCTTGGCGATGAATGCTTTCACTTCCGGGCTGGTCAAGGCTTTGGCCAGTTTCTGGATGGCAACGCTGTCCTTGTTGTCCGGACGAGCCACCAGGAAGTTCACGTAAGGCGAATCGGCACCTTCGATGACCAGCGCGTCTTTAGCCGGGTTCAGGCCTGCTTCCAGCGCGTAGTTGGTGTTGATCAGATCCAGATCCACTTCCTTAAGAACGCGCGGCAACATGGCCGACTCCAGTTCCTTGAACTTGAAGTTGTGCGGGTTCTTGGCGATGTCTTTCGGAGTGGACAGGGCGTTTTTCGGGTCTTTCAACTCGATCAGTCCAGCCTTCTGCAGCAGGAGCAGGGCACGGCCACTGTTGCTGCCTTCGTTTGGCAGAGCGATGGTCGCGCCGTTTGGCAGCTCGGCCAGGGATTTGTATTTGCTCGAGTAGCCGCCGAACGGTTCAACGTGAACACCGATGACGGTTTCCAGGTTGGTGCCTTTGCCTTTGTTGAAGCTATCCAGATACGGCTTGGTCTGGAAGTAGTTGGCATCCAGACGCTTTTCAGCGACCTGCACGTTCGGCTGAACGTAGTCGGTGAACACTTTGATTTCCAGGTCCACGCCTTCTTTGGCGAGGGTTGGCTTGATCAGTTCAAGAATCTCGGCGTGTGGAATCGGGGTCGCCGCAACCACCAGTTTCTCGCCAGCCTGGGCCAGGCCCGCGGTCAGGGCAGCCGCCAGTGCGGTGAACAACAGAACCTTTTTCATGCAGTGTCCTTATCGAAAATCACGGTCGTCATCGACGACGGCTATTAGTACGTGTGCCAGTGAAGTGCTATCGCTGGCGTGAAGCGGACAATACCGGGATTTTTTATTCCCGAACAATATCTTTTATTCACTTTCATATTCCATTTTGTTCATAAAGATCACTACAGCGTCTGGGTCAGGCTTTCCAGCAAACGCTTGAGTGCCGAACGCTCTTCAGCCGTGCCATTTTTGCTCACTTGCGCGATTTGCCACTCGATCTGCACCAACGACACAGGTACTTCAGGCAGATTCAAATGCTCCGGCAAAATCTCGTCACCGGTGCTGACCAGCAGCGCGAAGTGAATGACATTCTCCAGCTCCCGGGTATTGCCCGGCCAACTGTGCCGCTCCAGTACAAGCTGCGCAGCCTCGCTGATCAGCGGCACCGGCAGGTCGAGGCGCTGACTGTAGATGCCGAGAAAATATTCGGACAACGAAAGGATATCGCCGACCCGCTCGCGCAATGCCGGCAGTTCGAGCTGGCCTTCGCTGAGGTAGTGATAAAGCCGCTCATGGAATTTCCCGGCCGCCACCGCCTGGGCCAGATCGATACTGGTGGCCGCCACCAGACGCACGTCCACCGGGCTCGGTTGCTGAGCGCCAACGCGGGTGACTTCGTGGTTTTCCAGGGCGGCGAGCAATTTGATCTGGATCGGCAGCGGCAAGTCGCCGATCTCATCCAGATAGAGCGTGCCGCCGTTGGCCGAACCGAACCACCCCGCGCGACTACTGGCCGATCCGCTGTAACTGCCGGCGGCATAGCCGAACAGTTCGGCGTCGGCATAGGTCGGGCTGATGGCGCCGCAATTGACCGAGACGAACAACCCGCCGCGATCACTCGCACGATGGATGTGCCGCGCGAGCAATTCCTTGCCGCTGCCGGTTTCACCACGGATCAACACCGAGATCGAGCGCGGCGCCAGTTGTTCCAGCTCCTGGCGCAACTGCCGGGACCGTGGATCGACAAACACCAGCGCCTTGGCGCGAATGCTCAGGGGGCTTTTTTCTGCGTCGGGAAAGGTCAGCAGTGGCTGGCCGAAGGCTTCAAAACTCATGGCAGACTCCCGCCCAAAACCGCCGGGAGACGGGTAGGCGTGCTAAAAAATAAAAAGGTTCAAGCGCGTCGCAGGGCGTGGTGTTCCATTCGGTTTTGCAGGCGATAGAGATAGGCAAAGCCCTGCTCCCAGCGCTGATGCCCGGACTTCACGTTGATGTGTCCGGCACCCGCCAGAATCCCCGCCTCCGCGCCCCAGTTGCGGGCCAGTTCAAGGGCTCGCGGCGCACTCACGGCGCTGTCGTTGTCGGAGCTGACGACCTGGCTCGGGAAGGGCAAAAGAGTTGTGGGAATCGGTGCGAAGTTGCGCAAGGCTGGAGCGCATGCCGGACGTTCAACGTCCGCCGGTGCGACCAGCAAGGCGCCACGCACCTGACGCAAGAAATGCAGCGGCGCAGTGGCGGCCCAATGGGCGACCGTAATGCAACCCAGACTGTGCGCAATCAAGATCACCGGCGTGCTGTCGGCAGCAATCGCTTCGGCCAGCGCCGCGACCCAGTCTTCACGACGCGGCGTCAGCCAGTCGGCCTGCTCCACCCGCGCGCTATTCGGCAGACTGTTCTGCCAGTGGCTTTGCCAATGATCTTCCGGCGATCCTTGCCAGCCCGGCACAATCAGGTAGCGAATTGATTCGTTGCGCATGGGGGAACTCTCCTGCTGCGTGTCTGTTCCCGGTCGAGTATAGGGAGGAGAGTTATATTCGTTAAGGAATAAGAAGCTATTTATTAAGACCCATAAGGAATATGAAGCCGTTTTGAATGGATAAAAAAAGGGACCGCACCCTGCCAAGGAGACGGCCCCGGAAACTCAAAATCTGCTATCGCTAATCAACATCACTGGATGCGATGATTGACTGAAACGCTTATCCAATAAAGGAATATTTAATTACTTTACTAGATCCAAAATGCATATGTAGATCAGCGATACAACAACTACCAAGCCATCCTGCCTGGGTCATAACATACCGCCCCTTTGGGTCAGATTGATGACGGGCGCCTTTGCCGTTTTGAGTTTCCGAGAATATCGATCAAGCCTGAGCGGCACGCACCTCCTGCGCCTCTGCTGTTTCCTTGCGCACAAACCGGTTCGCCCGCCCAAACGTCCCGAAATCATTGAACCGCACACCCATCTCGCGCATCACTTTATGCGCCACTGGCACGGTCATCTGGCGGATGTAAAACGGTTCCTTCACCACAAAGTGATGAATCCCGTGGCTGCTGCCGAAGTTGAAGCAGAACGCCTGCATCGGCCACATCCACCAAGGGTTCAGCACCTGGGTTTGCTGAATCACGTTACCCGGCTCCACATCACCGTAGTAATGCATGTTCGAACTGACAAAGTGCAGGCAAAACGTGCGCAACACGTTCGGGCCGATGATCACCACCGCCGCGATATCGATCACCTGCATCACCGACAACGTGGTCGTCGACCATTCGATCGGCGTACCCAGCAGATCGGCAATGCCATTCGCCCCATGAAAACCGAGGAACACGTACCAGGCACCCCAATGCACCAGCGCCAGCGGCGCGTAGACCTTCAGCGTGCGTTTGATGATGCTGAATTTATGCGCCCAGGTCTTGGCTCGCAGCATGCGAATGAATGCCGACATCACGTTGTCGCCGACCATCAACAACCGCGCGAATCCCCAAGGTTCGCCGTTGGTGATCGCGCGCTCTTCCATGTCGGCTTCCGTACCGGACACCTTGTGATGATTGAGGTGCAGATGACGGCGAATCCATGGATTGATCGTGCTCGGGCGCGCCAGCCACACCAGACCCATCATCAGGTTGTGCGGCACCCGTTGTTTGCGGAAGTACATGCTATGAATCAGGTCGTGCTCCAGCTCGTGGGTCAACGAGGCGAAGAACGCGTTGAGCAACAGGCACGCCCACCAGGCCATGTGCCCGGTCAGGTAGAGCGCCGCTGAACCGATCATTCCAGCCAGGGCGAAGGCCAGAATGCCCGCGCCCAAGGCGTCCTGATGGTTAAGAATCGGGTAGCGTTTGCGCAGTTCGACCCCTCTGGCCAACACCACTTCGCGAATATGGGCTGATCGTTGGGCTGCATTCAGTCGCTGGGGACTTGCAGAAGTACCGTCCATGCTTCCATCCTCTGGTTATTGATGTTCGCATCTTGCCTTGTGAAGCCTCACAACGCGGTAGCCGTGAACGCCAACCTGTTGACCGGAAGCGCCAATCAGCATGACTGAACCGACCTCCCTCGCCAGCTGGACCCGTGCCCTGCGCAAGCAACTCGATGCGCTAGGCCTCGACAGCACCGCCCTGTGCCAACAGGCGGGGCTCGATCCGCAATTGATGGACGACCCGAACGCCCGTTACCCGTTGTCGGGCACCACGCGCCTGTGGGAAATCGCGGTGCAGGTCAGCGGCGACCCGGCGATTGGCTTGCGCGTCTCACGCTTTGTCAGCCCGACCACGTTCCATGCGCTCGGTTATGCGCTGGTGGCCAGCGGCAGCCTGCGCGAAGTGTTCGAGCGCATCGTGCGTTATCACCAAGTGGTCAGCGATGCGCTGGAACTGGAGCTGACCCGCGCTGAAGATCGCTACCGCTTCTGCCTGAAAATCCCTGCCGGCAACCCGGCCCCCGCGTTCGAAGCCATCGATGCCTTCACGGCGATTTACGTGCGCACCTGCCGCAATCGCCTGGGCCGCGAATATGCCCCGCTGGCGGTGTACCTGCGCCGCCCGGAACCGGCCGACCCGCATCAATGGCACAAAGTCTTTCGTTCGCCAGTGCACTTCGCCGCCGACGAGGACCGACTGGAATTTGCCCTCGTGGACTTCGACAGTCACCTGGACGATGCCAACCCGGAACTGGCCGAACACAACGAAGCGGTGCTCAAGCGCACGTTGGCGCAACTCAAGCCGCTGACGTGGGAACGCAAGGTCCGCGATGCCATTGAAGAACAATTGCCCGAAGGCGAACCGAGCGCCGAACACATCGCCAAGGCCCTGCACCTGAGCTTGCGCAGTCTGCAACGGCATCTGGCAGACGAAGGTTGTCGATTCGACACGTTGCTCAATGAAAGCCGCGAAAACCTGGCGCTGCTGCACCTGCGTGACCCGCAATGCTCGTTGAGTGAAGTCAGTTATTTGCTGGGGTTCGCCGATACCAGCAGCTTCAGCCGCGCGTTCAAACGCTGGACCGGGATGACACCGGGGCAGTTTCGGGATGGGTTGCGGTGATAGATCCGAAAGGTGGGTTGCCTGTTCCGGCCTCATCGCGAGCAAGCTCGCTCCCACAGGGATTTGTGCCAGGCGCGGACTTATTGGTAAACACGAACCCCCTGTGGGAGCGAGCTTGCTCGCGATGGCGTTTTTCCAGACACCGCAGAAATACTTAACGCCCCCGATCCCGCCGCAACAACTTGCGCACCCGCGTCACCAGTTCACTCACGGCAAACGGCTTGAGCAAGTAATCATCCTCATGCAGCTCCAACCCACGCAGGCGATCTTCGATGCCATCCTTGGTGGTCAGCAACAGCACCGGCGTTTCGCCGAGCTTGCGGATCTGTTGCAGCAACTGCCAGCCGTTGAGCCCCGGCAGCATCACGTCGAGGATGATCAGTTCGTATTCGCCGGACTCGATAAAGCGACGCCCGTCCATACCGTTGAGCGCCACATCGACCGTATAACTCGCCTCGTTCAGGCCGTTGGCCAGGCGTTTGGCGATCTCCGGTTCGTCTTCTACTAACAGCACACGCATGGCACACCTCGATTATCGTCATCACAGGCTAGGCGCCTTCGCAGCGGTTGCCCATCAAATATTTTTTTCACCCTGATCAATTGTGGGAGCGAGTGTTCAACACGTCAGATTGTCGCCAGAACCCGCAACCGCTCGGCATCGACAATCTCGATCTCGCCATACTTCAAATTCAGAACCCCCTGCCCCTGCAAGTCCTTGAGGATCTGGTTGGTGGTCTGGCGCGACAGCGACAACATCGATGCCAATTGTTCCTGGGGCAGTTGCAGCACCCGGCGCGGCGGATCGTATTCGCCGTAGCCCTCGGCGATCATCAGCAAGCGGTGAGCCAAGCGTGCCGGGGCCGGCATCAGGCTCAGCTGTTCGAGGTTGATGAAGGTCAGGCGCAGTTTGTGGCTCATCAGCAATGCCAGCTGCCGCCAATACACCGGTTGTTCGTCGAGCAACGCCAGCAGCGCGGTCTGTGGGATGTGCAACAGCGTGCACTGGCCCACACCGAAAGCATCGTGGGTGCGCGGCTGGCCATCGAACAGACAGATTTCGCCGAACCAATGCGGCGACTCCACGAGGCTCAGCAACGCTTCCTTGCCCTGTTCGCTGACCGCGCCGATGCGCACCGAGCCTTCGAGCACCGCATACAACCCGCACGGCGGGTCACCGCGCTTGAACAACAATTGCCCCGTCGACAACCGTCGCAGCCGGGCCGCTGCCAGCAGACTATCCTGTAGTGGAACAGGTAAATGACTGAACCACTGCCCCGACTCCAGGCGCGAACGCCAAACCTGCATGTCCATTTAAACTCCTGGAGATTGTCGCCTGCCTGACAGAGCGAAACGTGAACCCGAGGCATGATCAATCACCCTACAGGAGGAATAACAATGAAAAGCCTCGTTGACCATCTCAGTCAATACGCCGCTTACCACCGTGACCCGCGCAACATTGCCAGCCACTTTATCGGGATTCCACTGATTGTGGTGGCCGTGGCGGTGTTGCTGTCACGGCCGCAATGGGTTGGAGGCTGGGTTTCACCGGCGGTGCTGGTGGCACTGGCCTCGGCATGGTTTTACCTGCGCCTGG
>NZ_LT607551.1:0-57056 GCF_900095275.1 Pseudomonas sp. UMAB-40 | reverse complement strand
CAAAGTACGCTGGTATGGTTGGCGAGCGGGATCGGGATGTTTGTGGTGGGCTGGGCGATTCAGTTTGTCGGTCATCACTATGAAGGGCGCAAACCGGCGTTTGTCGATGATGTGACGGGATTGATTGTCGGGCCGTTGTTTGTGGTGGTTGAACTGGCGCTTTTGCTGGGGATGCGGCGGGATTTGAAAGAGCAGATCGAGGCGCGGGTGGGTGGGGTGCGGGTTAATCCGAAGCGTGCTGCTGCGTAGGACGCCATCGCGGGCAAGCCCGCTCCCACAGAATCGAGATTGAACACAAAATCTGTCGCCAACCCGGAAACCTGTGGGAGCGGGCTTGCCCGCGATGCATTTAGAGGCTGGCGAGTTTCTGCCAGACCTTCGGTTTGAAGAACAATGTCTCGCCCTTCGCCAGGCCGATCAGGCTGTCGTGATCCTTCACCACTTCAGCTTCGATCAACTCGCTCTGGCCTTCGACCTTCAACGTCACCCGAGTCGTCGCGCCCAACGGACGGATATCCCGCACTTCCGCCGCGTGATGATCTTCCAGCTCATGCCGCGACAACGACACTTCGTGCGGGCGGAACAGCACGTGTTTGTCTTCACCCAGATGCAGACGGTTCGAATCGCCGAGGAAGTGATAAACGAAATCGCTGGCCGGGTTTTCGTAGACGTCGCCCGGTGAGCCGATCTGTTCGATCACGCCTTTGTTCATCACCACGATACGGTCGGCGACTTCCATGGCCTCTTCCTGGTCGTGGGTCACGAACACCGAGGTCAGGTTGATGTCTTCGTGCAGCCGAGCGAGCCAGCGACGCAGCTCTTTACGGACCTTGGCGTCGAGCGCACCGAACGGTTCGTCGAGCAGCAGGACTTTCGGCTCGACCGCCAAGGCACGGGCCAACGCGATGCGCTGACGCTGACCACCGGAGAGTTGTTCCGGGTAGCGATCCGACAACCAATCCAGTTGCACCATGTTCAGCAGTTCGTGGACTTTCACCGCGATCTGGCTTTCGCTCGGGCGCTGGTTTTTCGGTTTCATGCGCAGGCCGAACGCGACGTTGTCGAACACCGTCATGTGGCGGAACAGCGCGTAGTGCTGGAACACGAAGCCGACGTTGCGATCACGCACGTCATGGCCGGAAACGTCCTCACCGTGGAACACGATGCTGCCCTTATCAGGCGTTTCCAGGCCGGCGATGATCCGCAACAGCGTGGTTTTACCGCAACCCGACGGGCCGAGCAGGGCCACGAGCTCGCCGCTTTGAATGTCCAGGCTGATGTTGTCCAGCGCCTTGAACGCATTGAAATTCTTGCTGACGTTACGCACTTCGATCGACATGAATTATTCCTCCGCGGCGCTGGCGCGCAGGCGGTTAATACGGTTTTCGCTCCACTGCTTCAGCAGCAGGATGAAGAGCGCCATGATCAGCAACAGGCTCGCCACAGCGAACGCGGCCACGTGGTTGTATTCGTTGTAGAGGATCTCGACGTGCAGCGGCAGGGTGTTGGTCACCCCGCGAATGTGCCCGGAAACCACCGACACCGCACCGAACTCACCCATCGCCCGCGCGGTACAAAGCACCACGCCGTAGATCAGGCCCCATTTGATATTGGGAACGGTAACGTGCCAGAACA
The DNA here is from genome assembly GCF_900095275.1 of Pseudomonas sp. UMAB-40. NCBI lineage: Bacteria > Pseudomonadati > Pseudomonadota > Gammaproteobacteria > Pseudomonadales > Pseudomonadaceae > Pseudomonas > Pseudomonas sp. UMAB-40. The sequence continues at coordinate 55,421 of NZ_LT607551.1, read as the reverse complement.
TCTGCCAGCCATTGGCCCCGAGCAAGCGCGCGGCCTCTTCTTCCTGCGTGCCTTGTTCCTGCATCAGCGGGATCAGCTCACGCGCCACGAACGGCACGGTGACGAAGATCGTCGCCAACACGATGCCCGGCAAGGCGAAGACGATCTGGATGTCGTGATCCTGCAACCACGGCCCGAACAGGCCCTGGGCGCCAAACATCAGCACGTAGACCAGACCGGCAATGACCGGCGACACCGAGAACGGCAGGTCGATCAGCGTGACCAGCATACTTTTGCCGCGGAACGAGTACTTGCTCACGCACCATGCAGCGCTGACACCGAACACCAGGTTCAGCGGCACTGAAATCAGCACGGCGATCACCGTGAGCTTCAGGGCCGACAACGCGTCGGGTTCGAAGATCGCGGTGAAGAACGCACCGATTCCGAGTTTCAGGCCCTGAGACACCACGATCACCAGCGGCAGCAACAGGAACAGGGCGAACACCAGCCAGCCAAGGCCGATCAGGATTCGCCGCGATGAAGCACTGCCACGGCGGGCGGCGTTCGAGGAAGCAGCAGCAATAGACGATTGGGACATTTCTGCGCCTCCTTATGGGGTTTCGATGCGCCGCTGCAGCAAGTTGATCAGCAGCAACAGGACGAAGGAAACCACCAGCATCAGTACACCAATGGACGTGGCGCCGGTGTAATCGTATTGGTCGAGCTTGACCATGATCAGCAGCGGCAGGATCTCGGTTTTCATCGGCATGTTGCCGGCGATGAAAATCACCGAACCGTACTCGCCGACCCCGCGGGCAAAGGCCAACGCGAAACCGGTCAGCCAGGCTGGCAGCAGCGCTGGCACCAGAATATGGCGGAAAACCTGTAGCGGTTTTGCACCCAGGCACGCCGCCGCTTCTTCCACTTCACGCGGGATATCAGCCAATACTGGCTGTACGGTACGTACTACGAATGGAAGCGTCACAAAAGTGAGGGCAAGGGTGATGCCGAGGGGGGTATACGCGATCTTGAAACCCAGGTCCGCTGCAAACTGACCCACCCAACCATTGGGCGCGTATAGCGCAGTCAGCGCGATACCGGCCACGGCGGTGGGCAATGCGAACGGCAGGTCGATCATCGCATCGATGACTTTGCGTCCAGGGAAGGTATAGCGCACCAGCACCCAGGCCAGCAGCGTGCCGATGATGCCGTTGATGATCGCGGCATAGAGCGCGGTGCCGAAGCTCAGCTTCAGCGCCGCGAGCACCCGTGGCGCCGAGATAATCGCCCAGAACTGATCCCAGGTAAGTTGGGCGGCATGCACGAACATCGCCGCCAGTGGAATGAGCACAATCAGGCTGAGGTACACCAAGGTGTAGCCCAGCGTCAGCCCGAAGCCGGGTATGACGGGGGAGATACGACGCGACATAAAAGTCCTTGGTTGAGAACGCGCAAAGCCCCGAATGTAAATCCGGGGCTCGTTGATGGCTATTTAAAATTACTGCGCCTGATAGATCTGGTCGAACACACCGCCATCATTGAAGAATTTCGGTTGAGCGGTTTTCCAGCCGCCGAAGTCCTTGTCGATGGTCACCAGGTCCAGGGTCGGGAACTGCTTGCTGTACTTGGCTGCCACATCCTTGTCACGTGGACGATAGAAGTTTTTCGCCGCAATTTCCTGGCCGGCCGGGCTGTACAGGTGCTTGAGGTACGCCTCGGCGATCTCGGTGTTACCCTTTTTCTCGGCGTTTTTGTCGACCACTGCCACCGGTGGCTCAGCAAGAATCGACAACGAAGGCACGACGATTTCGAACTTGTCCGCGCCGCCGTCTTCTTTCAGCGCCAGGAAGGCTTCGTTTTCCCAGGCCAGCAACACGTCGCCCTGACCGTTGTTGACGAAGGTGATGGTCGAACCGCGAGCGCCGGTGTCCAGGACCGGAACATGTTTGAACAGGGTCTGCACGTATTCCTTGGCTTTGGCTTCATCACCGCCGTTGGCTTTCAGGCCGTAGGCCCAGGCCGCGAGGAAGTTCCAGCGCGCACCGCCGGAGGTTTTCGGGTTTGGGGTGATGACCGACACATCGTTTTTGACCAGATCGCCCCAGTCCTTGATGCCTTTAGGGTTGCCCTTGCGTACCAGGAACACGATGGTCGAGGTGTAAGGCGTGCTCGCTTCCGGCAGACGCTTCTGCCAGTCGGCCGGCAGGGTCTTGCCGAGCTTGGCGATTTCGTCGATGTCACCGGCCAGGGCCAGGGTTACCACGTCGGCGCGCAGACCGTCGATCACGGCGCGGCCTTGTTTGCCGGAACCACCGTGGGACTGCTGGATTTTCACGTTATCGCCAGCGTGGTCCTTCTTCCAGAAGTTGACGAACTCGGCGTTGTAATCCTGATACAGCTCGCGAGTCGGGTCATACGACACGTTGAGCAACTCGTAATCCTTGGCAACCGCGGAACCAGCAAAAAGTGCACTGGCCAGGGCGGCCAAAGCGAAATGACGAATCGACGACATGGTGAAAGCTCCTGGAATTCTTGGTGTGTTGGCTTTTTTTATGGTGTGCTGGACGCGGGTTGTCGGTTTGTTTAGCTCGGTTTGGTGCTCGGGTTCTGCAAACGGAATTTTTCTTTGCGTTCGATCTGGACCACCTGAGCGTTGTGCACAGTAATTTCGACTGCGCCAAAACGCAGGTCGCGCAGTGCGCTCTGGATCTCACGCAAGATGGTGGCTTCGTCTTGACCGTCAACGCTACGTAGGGATGCGCTCATGGTGCTGCTCCTTCAACTGAGAGGTTGCCTGGCAGTGGCGGCACTGCTTGCGGCGTGAGAGCAATAGTAGAGACGCGCGGATATTCTTAAAAAGACTATTTAAGAATGTTTATATAACCAAATAAAATTATTTGACGGGGCGCGGGCTTAGCGGATTTCCGGCGTGTGCTTCCAATCCAATTGCTCGGCCGGGACCGGTCGCCCAAACCAGTAGCCCTGCCCCAGATCGCAGTCGTGTTCGAGCAGGAAACGCGCCTGCTCGACCTGCTCGATTCCTTCGGCGTGCACCTGCATCCCCATGCTGCGCGCCAACGCGATAATCACCCGCACGATCGCCGCGTCGTCCTCATCCCACGGCAATCCTGCAACAAAGCCCTGATCGATCTTGAGCTTCTGCACCGGCAAACGCTTGAGCCGCAGCAGCGACGAATAACCCGTGCCGAAATCATCGATGGCCAGCCGCACACCCAACTCGCGCAGTCGGTGCATTTGCTCCAAGGCCACTTCCGGGTCTTCCATTACCGCGCTCTCGGTGACTTCCAGCTCCAGAAACGCTGGATCGAGCCCGGTTTCGTGAAGCACTTTCGCCACTTGCTGAAAGAGCTCACGGCGAGCGAACAGTCGAGACGAGACGTTCACTGCGATAAACGACAACGCCATACCGGCCTGCTGCCACGAGCACATTTGCTGACAAGCCTGGCGCATCACCCACGCATCTATTTCCGCGATCAATCCGGTGCGTTCGGCGATGGGGATGAATTCTGCCGGTGGCACCAGCCCACGTTGCGGATGCTCCCAGCGCACCAGCGCCTCGGCGCCCACCAGGCGACGGGTCCTGAGGTCGTGAACCGGCTGGTAATAAACGCGCAGTTCCTGCTTTTCCAGCGCTCGGCGCAGTTCAACAGCCGTCTCGACCCGGTTCTGGGCATGGGCGGTCAGTTCTTCGGTGTACAGGGCGTAGCCATCGCGACCGGTGCTTTTGGCCTTGAACAGCGCCGAGTCAGCGTTGCGCAATAGCTGTTCGGCGCTCAAGGCATCGCCGGGGAACAGGCTGATACCGATGCTGGTATTGATGAACAGTTGATGCCCGCCGATCAGGAACGGCTCTTTGAGACCCTCAATGATCCGCTGCGCCAGCGCCGCCGCCTGCATCAACTGCGGACAGCTTTCGGCGAGCACCGCGAACTCATCGCCGCCCAGACGCGCCAACGTGAGCTCCGGGCCGAGCATGGCCTGCATACGCTTGGCCACGGCTTTGAGCAGTGCGTCACCGATCGTGTGCCCGAGGCTGTCGTTGATCATCTTGAAATGATCCAGATCGATCATCAGTAGCGCACAGCCACGCTTGTGCAGTTGCGCCGAGGTCAGTGCCTGCTCGGTCCGGTCGGTGAACAGCAAGCGGTTAGGCAAGTCCGTCAACGGGTCGTGATGAGCCAGGTGCTTGAGTTCGTGTTCGGAGTTCTTGATTGCGCTGATGTCGGAAAACACCGCGACGTAGTGGCTGAGCTGGCCCCGATCGTCGTGAATGACGCGGATCGTCTGCCATTGCGGGTAGATCTCGCCGCTTTTCCGGCGATTCCAGATTTCCCCGCTCCACTCACCGAGGCTCTTGAGTGTCGCGAACATCGTCTGGTAAAAATCCGCGGCGTGATGGCCCGACTTGAACAGGCTCGGTCGCTGCCCCAACACTTCCGCCTGCGAGTAACCGGTGATTTCCATGAACGCCCGGTTAACGTGGACGATCAACCCGTTGCTGTCGGTGACCAGCACACCTTCACGCGTGCAATCGAACACCGCCGCCGCCTGACGCAAACGCTCGCGGTCGTCATGCCGCTCACGCAATGTGTTGCCAATTCCCAGGCAACGGAGCAATCGCGCTCGGGCGATGAAAATCAACCCGGCGCTCAGCAGGATCCAGGCATAACCGTTGATCAGTTGCCACCGCACCAGCTCGTCGGAGCTATCGAAGAAACTGTTCAATAAATAGCCGCTGAGCTGCAGCCAGACGATGGAAAGCAACAGATAAAGCAGCGCTGCACGCAACGCGTCGCGATAGGTGGCAGACATTAGCCGTCCTTGTCCCTGCGAAAAGGATGGGATTATAGGTTAAAGAAACATCCAGCCACTCTTATCTGAAAGGGTGACTGGTTTTATCTGTGGGCTTAGTGATAATGCAACGGCTGTTTTTTTCTTTATCGAGGGCCCTATAGCCTATGTGGTACGAAGGTTTTCTCGGCTTGTCACCCTGGTCACTGGTGGCAGTCACCCTGCTGATGACCCACGTGACGATCATCGGCGTCACGGTCTATCTGCACCGTTATTCAGCCCATCGCTCGCTTGAGCTCAATGCTGGCCTGAAACATTTCTTCCGCTTCTGGCTGTGGCTGACCACGGCGCAGAACACCCGCGAGTGGACCGCTATCCACCGCAAGCATCACGCCAAATGCGAAACCGTCGATGACCCGCACAGCCCGGTCATCAAGGGCCTGTCCACCGTTCTGCGCAAAGGTGCCGAGCTGTACCGCGCCGAAGCGGAAAACCCGGAGACCCTGCGCATCTACGGCAAGAACTGCCCTGAAGACTGGATCGAGCGCAACCTCTACAGCCGTTTCCCGCTGTTGGGTGTGGCGATCATGGGCGTCATCGACCTGCTGCTGTTCGGCACCATCGGCATCACCATCTGGGCCATCCAGATGATGTGGATCCCGGTGTGGGCCGCCGGCGTGGTCAATGGCCTGGGCCATGCCATCGGTTACCGCAACTTCGAATGCCGCGACGCGGCCACCAATCTGGTGCCTTGGGGCATCCTGATCGGCGGCGAAGAACTGCACAACAACCATCACACCTACCCTAACTCGGCAAAATTGTCGGTGAAGAAGTGGGAGTTCGATCTCGGTTGGGCCTGGATCCAGGTCTTCAGTTTCTTGCGCCTGGCCAAGGTTCAGCGGGTTGCACCGATCGCCCACCGCGTCGAAGGCAAAGGCAGCCTGGACATGGACACCGCCATGGCGATCCTCAACAACCGCTTCCAGATCATGGCCCAATACCGCAAATTGGTGATCGCGCCACTGGTCAAGCAAGAGCTGGAAAAGGTCGATCACTCGGTCCGTCACCAGTTCCACCGGGCCAAGCGTCTGCTTTCGCGGGAAACCAGCCTGCTGGACGATAAACACCACCTGCGCATCCAGACCATGCTCGAGCACAGCCAGGCGCTGAAGGTAATTTACGAGAAACGCCTGGCCTTGCAGCAGATCTGGGTCAAGACCAGCTCAAATGGCCACGACATGCTGGCTGCCATCAAGGATTGGGTGCACGAAGCGGAAGCCAGCGGGATTCAATCCCTGCGCGACTTCGCCGACCAGCTGAAAACCTACTCCCTGCGCCCGGCCGCTGTCTGACTTGGCGCCACAAGCTTGCCTCTGGAAAGAGGCGTGCCTGTGGCGAGGGAGCTTGCTCCCGCTCGGCTGCGCAGCAACCAGACCTGACGACGCGTTTTAACTGAATAAACGCGTCGCCTATACCGCCCGGCGGGAGCCAGCTCCCTCGCCACCAAGGGCGGGAACCAAACGCCAAATCCCCTATCTCAAAGACACTTCGCCGCCCGGCGGGCTTTGCTGTAGCCGCTTTCGAAACTCGAGCGGCGTACGCCCTTTGAGATTTGTCCCGATGGTCCCCAAAAACCCACAAGACTCATCCCTTCCTCAGCTGCCCGACGCTGCCCAAACGCTGATGGCACTCATGCATGCCCAAGGCGAAGTGGCGCGCCTGAGCGAACGCGAACAGTTGTTCAGCTCCCTGCTGGTGAGCGTTAATGCGGTGCTTTGGGCATTCAATTGGGAAACCCGCCAGGTGCTCTATGTCAGCCCGGCCTATGAACGGATTTTTGGCCGTTCGGCAGGCCTGTTGCTGTCCGACTACAACGAATGGCGCGACAGCATTTTCCCCGATGACCTGGATTACGCCGAGCGCAGCCTGGCCGAAGTCCTGGTCAAAGGTGCCGTTGAAGACCGCGAATACCGCATCATCGCCGCCGGTGGCCAGGTGCGCTGGCTCAGCGACAAATGCTTCATCAACCGCCAGGCCGAGCCGGGCCAACCAGTGATCATCGTCGGCATTGCCGAAGACATCACCGAAAAGAAACGAATGGAGGCCGAGCTGCAGCGCCTGGCGACCACCGACGTGCTGACGCAAAGCAGCAATCGCCGACACTTCTTCGAATGCGCCCAGCGCGAGTTTGCCCAGGCGCGCAAGCAAGGTGCACCAATGGCGTTCCTGTTACTGGACATCGATCATTTCAAAGTGGTCAACGACACCTACGGTCATCAAGCGGGCGACAACGTACTGCAACGAATCGCCGAAAGCGGTCGTGCCGCATTACGCCGGGGAGATGTATTCGGGCGGATCGGGGGTGAGGAATTCGCAGCGGTGTTCCCCGGTTGCGCACCGGACATGGCCATGCAAGTTGCCGAGCGCCTGCAACGGCAGATTCAGCAATTGAGCTTCAGTCATGACGACCAGACGTTCGGCATCACCGTCAGCCAGGGCTTGACCAGCCTGACTGCTGAGGACGATTCCCTCGACAGCATGTTCGCCCGCGCGGATGCCGCGATGTATGAAGCCAAGCGCCAGGGCAAAAACCGCATCATTTCCGTGTAATAAATCCAACACAAAACCTGTGGGAGCGGGCTTGCCCGCTCCCACAGGTTTTGTGTGAAGTTTACTTTTTGCGCAAACGCATCAATTCCGGCAAGCCGATCTTGAGCAACCGCGCCGTCCGGCTTTTGGCCAATTCCTCAATGCCCTCATGCTCGGTCAGGCGCGCCAGTTGCGCGGCCATGTTCATCACCAGCGCTTCGCGAGAGTAAACCCCGCCACCGAGCTGGTAGGCCGCTGCGATCAACTCTCGCAACTCCAGCGGCAGCCGCCAGCGAGTCCGCAGCGCCGAACCGTAGGCTGCGCCGAACTCGGCCAAGGCATTACCCACCTCCTCCCGTTCATCCAGCTCGCCACCGGCCTGTTTCCATTCCTGCAAACACAGCAGCAACGCAAGGTCGCCGAGGCAATGCAGCATGCCCGCGCAATAACAGCGCTCCTGATTCAGATCCAGCAACCGCGCCAGCGTGCGCGCGTATTCGGCGGTGTGCAGCGACAAGTCCCAGAAGCGCTCGGCATAGTCCGCCAGGAACGGATCGCTGAGCCGGGCACTGCGCTTGAGCGCCAACCCCAGGATCAGGTTCATGCTTTGCGCGGAGCCCAGCCGGTGCAGCGCCTGGGCCAGTGTCTGGACCGAATCGCCAACATGCAGTGCTGCGCTGTTAGACGCCGCGATCAGCACGGCGGTGATGTGCGGGTCGGTGCGGATTTCCTCTTCCAGCCGCACCAGGTCAAGTCCGCGGGTATTCAGGCTGGCGTTGACCGCCACCTGCACATCGGCCATCAGCGGCGCACCCTCCGCCAGTTCACGACGGCGCTCCAGGTACACCGACAAGGTCATGCCGGCCGCCAGCGTCGGCATTGCACAGTAAACCTCTTCACCGGCGTTCAGCAGCAGATCCTGCAGACGCTGGGTCAGGCTTTCCATGTTCAGGGGTTTGGTCAGGTATGCCGTGGGCGCCAAGGGCAAGGCCTCGCGCACGCTGGCACTGTCATTGCGGCTGCTCATCAGAATGAAAGGCAGCGGCGGATTGCGTTTGCGCTGACGGACGTGGCGCAAGACATTCAGGCCATCGATGCCAGGCAATGCCCAGTCAACGATCACCAGGTCGTAAGGGTGTTCCGCCAACAGTTCCAGCGCCTGCTGGCCATCGGCACACAAATCCAGCCGTGCGTCGCACCGCACACTCAACAACACTTGCTTGAGCAGGTCCCGAGACCAAGGGTCAGCCTCGGCAATCAGCACACGGGGTACAGCGGGTAAATCCACAGCAGTCATCTACACACTCCCTTTGCGATGCTTGTACCTTAGTCAATGCGGGTCATTTGGAATGGTGCGACTTGTCTTCGGGGACAAAAAAACCCGCCGAAGCGGGTTTTTTGTCTATCAGCTCACACATTCATCTGAGCATCTTAGATCAGAGTTCCGAGAAGCACTCTTCGATGATTGCCAGACCTTGGTCCAATTGCTCATCCGGCGAGGTCAGCGGTACCAGGACGCGCAGAACGTTGCCGTAAGTGCCGCAGGACAGCAGGATCAGACCCTTGTCGCGAGCCTTGGCCACCACCGATGCCACCGCGGCAGCGTTCGGCTTGTGGCTGTCACCGTCGACGAACAGCTCGACCGCGATCATCGCGCCCAGGGCACGGACTTCGCCGATCACCGGGTATTTGGCCTGGATGGCTTTGAGGCCAGTCACCAGACGCTCGCCGACTGCCTTGCAGCGGTCCAGCAGGTGCTCTTCTTCGAACACTTCCATCACGGCCAGGGCCGCGGCGCACGCAATCGGGCTACCGGCGTAGGTGCCGCCCAGGCCGCCTGGAGCAATGGCGTCCATGTATTCAGCCTTGCCGCACACACCGGCCAACGGGAAGCCGCCAGCGATGGATTTGGCGAAAGTGGTCAGGTCGGCAGAAACGCCCATCTGTTCCATGGCGAAGAAGGTGCCGGTACGGCCAGCGCCGGTTTGTACTTCGTCGGCGATCAGCAGGATGCCGTGCTGGTCGCACAGGGCACGCAGACGCTTCATGAACTCTTTAGGCGCGACGTAGAAACCACCTTCGCCCTGAACCGGCTCGATGATGATGGCTGCGATGTCACGCGGCTCGGCGTCGTTCTTGAAGATGCGTTCGATGCTGGCGATCGAGTCGTCGACGCTCACACCGTGCAGTTCGTTCGGGTACAGCGCGCGGAAGATGCCGCCTGGCATCAGGCCCATGCCGGCCGAGTAAGGCACGACTTTACCGGTCAGGCCCAGGGTCATCATGGTGCGACCGTGGTAAGCGCCGGTGAACGCGATCACGCCGGCACGGCCAGTGGCGGCACGGGCGATCTTCACGGCGTTTTCAACGGCTTCGGAACCGGTGGTCACCAGCAGGGTTTTCTTGGCGAAATCACCTGGCACCTTGGCGTTGATTTTTTCGCACAGTTCTACGTAAGGTTCGTAGGCCAGCACCTGGAAGCAGGTGTGGGTCAGCTTGTTCAGCTGCGCGGTCACGGCGGCGATGATTTTCGGGTGCACGTGGCCGGTGTTCAGCACGGCGATACCGCCGGCGAAGTCGATGAACTCGCGACCTTCAACGTCGGTCACTGTGGCGTTCTTCGCGGACTCGGCGAAGATCGGGTGAATCTGGCCAACACCGCGTGGTACAGCGGCTTCGCGGCGTTTCATCAGGGATGCGTTAGTCTTGCTCATAAAGTCCTCATTCACCGCTCATCGGGCGGCGTGGTTCAAGGAAAATGCGGCGGGGAGGCAACTACGGCAGCATGCGATGATCGACTGCCACAGCTTTCCCGGCCACAGAGAAAATTCCGTTTGAAGCGCAGAAAGGGACAGCGCTCTCGTGCCCTTCCCGCTTATTGCATTCCCGCCTGCCGAGCTTAGATGCCCAGGCAGAGGTATTTGATTTCCAGGTAATCTTCGATGCCGTACTTGGAGCCTTCACGGCCCAGGCCCGACGCCTTGATGCCGCCGAACGGCGCGACTTCGTTGGAGATCAACCCGGTGTTGACGCCGACCATGCCGTATTCCAGGGCTTCGGCCACACGGAACACACGACCCAGGTCGCGAGCATAGAAGTACGAGGCCAGGCCGAACTCGGTGTCGTTGGACATTGCGATCACTTCGGCTTCGTCTTTGAAGCGGAACAGCGGCGCCAATGGACCGAAGGTTTCTTCCTTGGCCACGGCAGCGTTCTTCGGCACGTTGGTCAGGATGGTCGGCTCGAAGAAGTTGCCTTCCATGACCTTGCCACCGGCCAGAACGGTTGCGCCTTTGCTGATCGCGTCAGCAATGTGCTCTTGAACCTTGGCCACGGCTTTTTCGTCGATCAGCGGGCCAGTGGTGGTGCCTTCTTCCAGACCGTTACCGATCTTGAGTTTGGCCACGGCCACTTTCAGCTTCTCGGCGAACGCGTCGTAGACCGAATCCTGAATGTACAGACGGTTGGCGCAGACGCAGGTCTGGCCGTTGTTGCGGTACTTGGAAATGATCGCGCCTTCGACGGCCTTATCCAGGTCCGCGTCGTCGAACACGATGAACGGCGCGTTGCCGCCCAGTTCCAGGGACACTTTCTTGATGTCCTTGGCGCATTCAGCCATCAACTGACGACCGATTTCGGTCGAGCCAGTGAAAGACAATTTACGCACGATCGGGTTGCTGGTCAGCTCGCTGCCGATGTCGCCGGCGCTGCCGGTCACCACGCTGAACACACCGGCAGGAATGCCGGCACGCTGGGCCAGTTCAGCCAACGCGAAAGCGGAGAACGGAGTCTGCGAAGCAGGCTTGAGCACCATGGTGCAACCGGCGGCCAGGGCCGGGCCGGCTTTACGGGTGATCATCGCGGCCGGGAAGTTCCACGGGGTGATGGCAGCGGTCACGCCAATCGGCTGCTTGATCACGATCAGGCGCTTGTCTGGCTGGTGGCCCGGAATCACGTCACCGTAGATGCGCTTGGCTTCTTCGGCGAACCACTCGATAAAGGAAGCGGCGTAAACAATTTCGCCCTTGGCTTCGGCCAATGGCTTGCCCTGTTCCAGGGTCATCAGGCGAGCCAGGTCGTCCTGGTTTTCGATGATCAGTTCGAACCAGCGACGCAGCTTGTTCGCGCGGTCCTTGGCGGTCAGTGCACGCCAGGCCGGCAGCGCTTTGTCAGCGGCTTCGATTGCACGGCGGGTTTCGGCAGCGCCCATTTTCGGCACAGTGCCCAGAATTTCGCCCGTTGCCGGGTTGTTGACCTTGATCGTCAGACCATTGTCCGCATCAACCCAAGCGCCATCGATAAAGGCTTGCTGGCGGAACAACTGGGTGTCTTTAAGCTGCATGTCGGCTTTCCTTAACAGCACCGCGGCCAGCGCGGAGCGAATTATGATTGTAGAAAGGCGCCTTGTAGGCTGCCGTCAGGGAAATCATTCACCGGGCTGAAGCACATAAATAGCGCACTGTTCGAAACTCGTGCGGTTCAGCACCCAGACAAGAGCGTTTGAAATCTCGAACGAATCCTAGGATCAATGCCGGGAAAGGACAATAGGGCGTTCGAAAAAAAGAACGAAAACGGCGCATTTGCCTATTTTTTCTGATCAACGTAGCAAACGGTTGTTACGGTTGCTAAAACCGCAGTCGATTCAGCAGCATGGACGCCCGCAGTGCATATGAGTATCATGGCGCCCGCTTGCACCAGTAGCTCAGCTGGATAGAGTACTGCCCTCCGAAGGCAGGGGTCGTGGGTTCGAATCCCGCCTGGTGCACCATATAGCAGTCTAGACCTGTCTCAGACAGTCTACGAAACCCCCCAAGAAGCCCGCCCTGTGCGGGCTTTCTTGTTTCTGGCTATCCCTCCCTGTCTACCCCTATAACTTCACGCCGTGTATGCCCACGTGTATGCTTTGAGATTCATTGAACTGGAGGCATACACGCAGTGAAGCGTACTGAAATCAAACGCCGCCCACTGGCCGACACTACTCTTGCAGGCTTGGAGCCAGAGAGTGCTACGTACCGGGAGCAAGACGGCAACGGCTTGTATTTTCGGGTCAAGGCAAATGGGCAGAAGTCGTGGGAGTTGCGCTACAAAAAACCAGATGGGAAATGGTCCTGGCTGGGCCTAGGCGGTTACCCCGAAATCAGTGGTTCGCTAGCCAGGCAGAAGGCGGCGCAACTGCGAGATGACGCATCGACGGGTAAAAACCCTTTAGTCAGTAAGCAGGCTCGCAAGATTGCTGACCGGGTGGCTGCCAACAACACTTTCGAAGCATTAGGACGCGAATGGTTTGAGGCTAGGCGCTCAAGCTGGGAAGCCGGCACGTCCCGTCGAGTACTTGGTGCCCTGGAGCTTCACGTATTCCCCGTTTTCGGCAAACGCATCTACACAGAAATACTGCCCCTTGAATGGATGGAGTTTCTGCGCGGCATGGAGCAGAAAGGGATCATTGAGCAAATGGGCAGAGTTCGGGCTTTCTGCAAAGAGATCTATGACTTGGCACGCGTGACGGGCCGAGCGATCCACAACCCCCTTGAAGGTCTCAATAAATTTCTACAGACACGCAGTGCTGAAAATTATGCACACGTATCTATAGAAGAGTTGCCTGCATTGCTTCGTGCTATCAACTCTTACCCTCATGCGAAGGATGTCCGTCTTGGGCTTCGTTTGCTTGCTCTGTTAGCGGCACGCCCGAGCGAGATTAGAGAAGCACGCTGGTCAGAAATCGACCTCAACAAAAAGCTCTGGACGATTCCAGCAGAGCGAATGAAGCGTCGTCGCGAGCATGTAGTGCCCCTATCTCGCCAGGCCATTGAAGTGATAACGGAGCTGCGCACGCTGACAGGGGCATACCCCCTTCTCTTCCCTGGAAGAAAAGATCGAACCATCCCCCGTAGCAATACCGTCTTTCTGATGGCGCTACGCAGACTGGGATACGCGGGCCGGCAAACAGGCCATGGTTTCCGCCATATCGCGAGCACGATCCTTAATGAACAGGGCTTTGATGAGAACCACATTGAGGCCCAGCTTTCGCATGTCAAAGAAGGAATTGCAGGGGTGTACAACAAGGCAGTGTATTTGCCACAGCGCAAAGTCATGATGCAGTGGTATGCAGACCATCTTGACGAACTGGTGCAAGGCAACATTGTCCAGGGTCAGTTTGGAAAGGCAGTCTAATACCCCTCAAATATCGGTGTGACAGGTGTTTCGCGTGTAACACCGCTCATCATCATGTTGATTTATAAGGCTTTATTCCGTGTAACACGCGATCAGCTTTTTGTTGATGGTAGGTGTTACAGGTAGAAAGTGTGTAACACATGATTAGAGCCAATCGCATGCTGGTGGCGACTAAAATGGTTGGAAATCGCCGAAAATGTGCGCTGCCTCAACACAACCAAACGGGGCATGGGGAGCCTGAATGACTGATTTTCCGACATTGGAATTGTTAACGAAGAAATACGGAAGCATCTGCATTCCGCTCGATACCGTGAGACGCCATTACGCAAACCATTGGGGAATGCCGCAGTTCCTACGCAAAATCCGAGAGGGGAAGATAACACTGCGTGTAGTGAAAGGAGATTGGGGCGGCCGAACGCAGCGGGTCGTCTATCTCCACGATTTAGCGCAATGGATTGATGGTCCCGATTGGAAGTCGATCTATCCGCCGGGGTGGAACGATTCGCCAAATGACCACGACCGTTCGTCGGAGTTATTTGGTGCCTCTCGTAGGCGTCGTACTGCCAACTAGATGTTATGTGGATAAGATCCGCACGCCGAAATCTTACTAGTTTCCTTAATCGAATAAACCGCATAAATAGATGGCCCTGTGACCTTTTACAACCACAGGGGACCATCAATGACTATCACTGCCCAAAATTCAACACCCGACGCAACCGAAAAAACAGCACTTAAAAATATCGCCGCCTCTACGCCCGTTTTTGGTTTGATGACGTCAAAGCAAGTTGCCGCCGCGCTTGCGCTCTCCAATAAAACTCTCGCTGCATGGCGTAGTTCAGGGCGCAGTCCACTGCCCTTTCTCAGACTCGGTTCTCGGGTGCGCTATCGCTCAGAGGATGTGCTTGCATGGCTCCAAAGCCGGATGTGCTCCGCTGCTAGCGATGCTGCGCGAGGGCCACTCTGATGAGTAGAGTCGGACAGACGCAAAAGATTTTCACGCTCGCCTCGTCACGATCCGTGCCCGACTTAGTCCGAGAAAACGCGTTGCCCTCGACTTTAGGAGTGAAGGAAAGCGACCTAGAGCTGGGACGTTTCGATCCAACTGCAACGCTCATCCGCATCCCCACGGTGATGTCCATTACTGGCATTGGCCGAGCCACCGTTTACAAGCTCATGAGCCAGCCCGAAAGTGGCTTTCCGCAGCCTGTAAAACTTACCGACAGCGTTGCCCGTGGCGCTCCAGTAGCCTGGGTTTTGTCTGAAGTTTTGAATTGGACACGTGCACGTATTGCCGCTCGCGACCAGGTAGCAGCATGAGACGCCCCGTAGCCAACAGGGCCGAGCTCAGGCCGTTCTCAGTTCTTCGCGAGATCGGCCTATCGGCTTCCCACATGCAACGCCTCGAGCGCTACCGAACCAAACACGAGCGCCTTAATCGCGTCGTGGGAGTGCTGAGGTGGCCTGATGAAACGTGGTGCGCCCTCGCCATCCACAGCGAAAAATTCAATGCCGTGATTGTCGACGAAGGCCAGCAAGCGGCTGCCTACGAGGATGCTCGTTCCATGATCGATGGAGACTTCCTGCCCCTGCTTTCCCTGCGCTGGGAAACCCATGCCTGAAACAAAAACGCCTCCGGGGGCGATCCGGAGGCGTTGAGGTAAGTCTACATGCACGAACAATTTATGCCGCTTCAGAACAATCCGCAAGCCATCTGCGTAGTTGCACTTTCGAAAATCGGACGTTACTCTCTGACCATCGCTGCAAAATCAGCGACCGGGTTTGACGGCCCGATCAACAATAGGCGCACAGGCGCCCCCATTACGATTGCAGGCGCTTTTTTTGTGCCCGCATTCCCGTTTTATGGTGGCTGTGCGTGGGAGACCTTCGGGTCTGCCGGGTTCCTATTGTCCCGGTCCGTCAACCTGCGCACAGCTACCACCCTAATTCGTTTGACGGCGGACGGTGGTAGCTCCTCAACAATAGGAGTCTCGCCAAATGCACGCCCTCAATCCGTTCAAAAATCGCGCCGCTGCACATCGTGCAATGGCTCTCGCCGCTTTACACGCCAACTCCAGCCTCGCTACACGTCTTGCCCGCTACAACGACCACATGGCCAAAGCCCGCGCACTCGAAACCGCAGGCGGTGCCCAATGAACAATGCCCTGAGCTGTGCCCTGCCTGAAGACCTGCTCTGCGTTAATCCGAAAGCGGAAGCCGGTGTCCCCATCGACGCCATCACCTGCGCCATTGACCGGGCCGACTCGGTACTGACGCTGCTTGAGGATCACTTCGAAAATGAAACCTCGCGCCTTGCCAATCACATCATTGCCGCCGTTCTTTGGGATGTACGCGGCACTCTCGGCCTGATCAAAACCCTCGCCTTGCACGGCGACACCACCTCCATTCCGACTGCACAGAAAGGCGGTGCGCTATGACCACCTCCACCACCCGTGGTCACGCCACATTTACCCGCGTGAATGCCACCGATTTGAAGTTGTTCCGGGTCAATTCGGGTGTACCGGTTGAGGATGCACTGGAGATGGTTTCCCTGCTGCAACATCACGCCAACCAGCTGAACCTCGACGCCGCCATGAGCGACCACGGCGAGCGTTACAGTTGGCCTGCTCTGTACCTGGGCGAGATGGCCAAAGCATTAATCGATGAGATCAACGACGCGCTGTTTTTGGCGAGGGCTGACGCATGAGCCAACGCCCAAGCAGCTCCGCGAAACGTCCGAGCTTCGCCGACGTGAAAAGCGCCGCACTGAAAGACATTGATCGTGTCCTGTCGCACTGGCTGCCGAACGGTAAGCGCGTGGACGGCGGCAAGGAATACACCGCTCCGAATCCGACCCGCAGCGATAAGCGCGCCGGTTCGCTCAAGATCAGCTTGAGCAAGGGCACCTGGTCCGACTTCGCCACCGGCGACAAGGGCGGTGACCTGATCGATCTGGTGAGCTATCTGGACGGCAGCACCGACGTCGAGGCCTGTAACAAACTGGCGGATCTGCTCAACGTATCACCCGGCTGCGCCCAGGCAAAGCCAGCGCTCACCAAGACAAAAGCACCTGAGTGGAGTGCCATCCAGCCGATCCCGGCCGACGCCATGAACAAGTGCCCGGCCAAGCATCGGCAACACGGCGCACCATCCAAAGTGTGGATCTACCGGAACGCCAAGGGCCAGCCGCTCATGGCGCTTTATCGCTTCGACCTTGGCCCCGACGACGACGGCAAACTGAAGAAGGTTTTTGCACCGTTGACGTGGTGTCAGCGATCCGATGGGCAGCCCCCACAATGGCGCTGGCAGGGTCTGCCGGATCCGCGTCCGCTGCTGCGCCTTGATGAACTGACCCAGCGCGCTGACGCACCGGTTGTCTTGTGCGAAGGTGAGAAAGCCACCGACGCCGTCACCGAACTGCTGCCAGGTTACGTGGCCACCTGCTGGCCAAACGGCTCCAACTCTTGGCATAAAGCCGACCTGACACCGCTCAAAGGTCGCGACGTTCTGTTGTGGCCGGACAACGATGTCAGTGGCAAAGCCTGCATGGAAGTCGTCGCCGACAAACTGCGCCAGGTCGGCGCCGCGTCGGTCCGAGTCATCGCGCTGGAGGTGTTCAACCGCAAGCCTACGCTGAAGAACGACCGCGCCGCTTTCGCGAGAGGTGGACAATGGGACGATGGCGACGACGCCGCTGATGCGCTCGCCAAAGGCTGGACAGCGCCCCACTTCGCCGAGCTGGAAAGCAGCGGTGAACTGTTCGGGTTGGCTGTCGAAAAGCCGGTACCTGATCACACCGAGACCAAACCGGAACCAAAGACAAAAACCGCCGCCAAGCGTCCCGCAAAATCGAGAAATGACCTGATGCCCGGGGGCTTTCGCCTCACGTCCGAAGGTGTGTTTTATGCGGGCGACGACGGTGAGGCACGCCCGGTGTGTTCACCTCTGGAAATCCTCGCCCGTACTCGCGACGACAAAGGCCACAATTGGGGCCTGCTGGTGGAGTTCGACGATCCAGACGGCGCCAAGAAACGCTGGAACATCCCGGCGCGCACCATGACCGGCGACTTTGGCAAGGACGTTCTTGGACCATTGGTGGATATGGGGCTGCGCCTCGCCGGAAGCCGCTCGGGACGCAATGCACGCAACGACCTGCAAAGCTACCTCGGCGGCTTCGACAGCGCGCAACGGGCACGACTGGTCACACGCTTGGGTTGGCACGACAGCGCGTTTTTGCTCCCGGAACAACAGATTGGCTCGCATGCCGAACACTTGCACTACTACGAAGCTGGCACCCAGCTGCCGCCGATCAGCGAAGCCGGCACCCTGGAGCAGTGGCAAGATCAGATCGGCGCTTTGTGTATCGGTAATCATCGCTTGGCGTTTGTGGCCAGCGTGGCGTTCGCCGGCCCCCTGCTGCACCTGCTTGGCCATGAATCGGGCGGCTTTCACCTCTACGGCGACAGCTCGGGCGGTAAAACCACTCACCTGCAAGTGGCTGCCTCGATCTACGGCGGACCGTCTCTAGTGCGTTCGTGGCGCTCGACGGATAACGCTTTGGAATCCGTGGCGGCCACACACTCTGATGCGCTCTTGGTGATGGATGAAATCGGCATGTGCGACCCGCGCATCATTGGCGAAACGGTGTACATGCTTGGCAACGGCAAAGGGAAAGCCCGCGCCAATGATCGAGGCCAGGCGGGCCGGCAGGTGCAGGAGTGGCGTCTGCTGTTTCTCTCCACCGGAGAGAAAACGCTGGCTCAGCACATGGCCGAAGCCAACAAGGAGCTGAAAGCCGGCATGGAAGTGCGGATGCTCGCGGTGCCAGCGGACGCCAGCAAAGGCCTTGGCATGTTCGATGTACTGAACGGCTTTGATGATGCAGCGGCCCTCTCCGATGCGCTCAAGGCACGGGTAGCCAAATATTACGGCACTCCAATCACCGCCTTCCTGTCGGCCCTCTGTGAGCCCGGCAAGCTGCATGGGTGGTCGGCGATCCTGCGCCACACCTTGGAGGGCTTTATCGCCCAGTCGCTACCGGCCTCGGCCAGCGGGCAGGCACACCGTGCAGCCGCTCGTTTCGGCCTCGCGGCCGCAGCGGGCGAGCTGGCCACCGCGATGGGGATTACCGGCTGGCCCGACGGCACAGCTACCACCGCCGCTCGCGTGTGCCTCAACGCGTGGATGAACGAGCGTGGCGGCGCCGGCAATTTCGAAGGGGACGCGATCATGGCGCGCTTGCGCCAGGTGATAGAGCGCTTCGGTGAGAGCCGTTTCACCCGCTGGGAATCGGCGGCGGCGAAGATCGATGAGCACGGTCCACGCACCATCGACCGCCTCGGCTTTCGCAAGTCGCTGGAACACGGCTTGGGCGACTCCTTGCACACCACCAACACCTATTACGTGCTGCCCGAAGCATGGCGCTCGGAGATCTTCCGGGGCATGAACATCAATGCAGTGAACAAGGAGCTGTTACAGCGCGGCGTGCTGGAGCCCGGAGGTGATGGCAAGGCATCGAGTTCGATCCGGTTGCCCGGTCTAGGCACGCAACGCTGCTACGTCGTGAAGACGATTCCGGGAATGGATGAGAGCGAGGCTCGGGCTGCCTAAGGGCATCTCTGCTGAACGAGGTAGCGCCGGCTTATTCCCGGCCTCGCCAGCCATTCAACCAACCCCAATCGAATTGAACAGAGACTAAACACATGAACGAGATTCAAGACCTGAAAGACCGTCGCGACCAACTGCGCAGCGAGGCAGAACGACTACACGCCGAAATGCTGCCACTTGAGACAGTGCTGGAAAGTGAAGCCCCCATAGAGCCGGATCGAAAGCGCGAACTACGGGACAAGCACAACGAGCTGAAAAGGAATTTCCAATCGCGCGATCTCAATGCCGACCTATTAGATCGGAAGATCATTCGCCGTGAAAACCTCGCCAATTGCGATTCCCTGATGGCGGGTTACATCGAGGCGATGAATAACTGGAGGGCTGATGAGCAGGAGCTTAATGAAAAGCGTCTAAGCCTCAGTACCCGCCTGGAACAGATCCAACAACAGGCGGCAGAGGACATGGCCAAAGCACGCCAGGCCGAAACGGATGCTGCCACGGCCTACGCGCAGGCCGTCGCATGGGGCGACACCGAAGGTGAGAAGACCGCCAACGCCGAAGCACAAAAGGCCGCGAAGAACCTGACAGCGGCCACCGAACATAACCGTCGGCAACACCTGATCATGGCTGCTCTGGAGCAGGAGCTGGTCACTGTTGATAAATACATCGCCGAGGCACAGGTAGAGCATAAAGGAATAGAACGCACTGCCCTCTGGCTCTCGCAGACGGTACTGGAGGAGCAATGGAACGAAGCCGCAAAAGCTTTGTTCGAGGTGGGTGGAAAGCTTTGGGCAAATTACAGGCTGCTGGGGCTTGATCAGATAAACCTGATGAAACTGGCCGTTCCAGAGGAAGGCGAAAACTTCGGGAAGTGGACGTGGCAGGAACTTTCCGACCGCTCGCGCCAATACGCAGTGAAGGACCTACTCCAGCTCAACAGTCTGCCAATACCGCAACAACCCGAAGATCAGAGCAATCCGGAACAACGCAAGGATGAACACAATGAACAAGCCGCTACAGAACAGCACGAGTTGGTCTGACACGCTCAAAATCCGGAAGGACCATCTGAATGCCTTGCTGAAAACTATCGACGCGCATTCGGGCAAAACAAGTCAGATACAAACACTGACCATCAACGCGATTAAAGCGGAAATGGTGCATATTGAGAGCCAACTGAATCGTCGAAAATAGTGCTGAACTTGTAACCGGCATAATCTATCTTAATAGCCACGCACGACCACACTGAGCAAAGGAAACACAATGTCCAAACTCGCAGAATTCCGCCAGCTGGAAAAACATCTCGCCGAGCAGCTCCAAGCACTGGAAACATTGAAAGGTGATGATGGACTGAAGAAAGAAATCGAATTCGAAACAAAGCTGCGTAAGCTGCTCGATCAGTATGGTTTCAGCCTAAAGCACATCATTGACCTGCTCGACCCACAAACCTCGGCCCGACGCGAATCTGCGGCTCCGGCCGCCAGCACACGAAAACCACGCGCACTCAAGGTCTACAAAAACCCAAATACCGGTGAAGTCATCGAAACCAAAGGTGGGAATCATAAAGCGTTGAAAGAATGGAAAGCAGAGCACGGCGCCGACATTGTAGAGGGGTGGTTGAAAAAGTAAGACTGCTACATCTGAAAAAGGGCCCAGACGGGCCCTTTTTGGTGATGACGCTATTTCTCTGCTATCTGCGCACCTTACAAGCTAGGGACTGAGCGCATCCGCCGCCTAAATGACCGTTTGGGCATCGCGCCTGACCATTCTTCGACCCCACTCTCTCGCCGCCTAAATGACAGAACCTTCAGTTACTCTCATGATGGTCCTAGGTAATATTTTTCCGTATGACGGTGCGCATGGCTAATGGCTTCAATACACTATGCCTGAAATGGTCCTTTAAACGATAGAAGGTAGGCACATGAATAATGTCATAGTGAAAAAAGGATTGTTACTAGGAGCCGGCTTCTCTTACGACTTTGGGATGCCTCTAGCCATAGAGCTTACTGATGTATTCCTAGGATTATTCACTATGAGATCAAGTGAACGATTTGTGGATATGCTCGCGCAAAATTCTCCCTACGGTGATGAGCGCCCAATAAGTAGGTCCGCATTGAAACAAGGCATGGATATTTTACTAAGCTATAAAACTAAGGGTGGAAAAAACTACGAAGAACTATTAGCGAACATTCAGGCAGCGGCAGTTGACTATAAATACTCTCAGGCTGACAAAGACACTTTCCACTACTTATTTGGAGTATTCTACAACATACTCTACAAAATTCTGTGCGATTATCAACTCGAAGCCCACAAAACCTTATATTCTCGAAACCTTCAATGGTTCAAAAACTTCGGCGCAATTCTCTCCAAAGAAGAGACTTGGATCTACAGCCTAAACCATGATCTTTTCGTCGAATGCTTAGCCATCGACTTAAATATTCCTATTACTTTTGGTGATAAATACAACATAAGTTTTCCATTGAGCAACATGCAAATGGACGACTTGGTCAATCTGACATACTCGAATCGAGATGACATCCAAAAACTTGAATCAGCTTATTTTCAAGGCTCCTATGGAATTAATCTACTGAAGCTTCACGGCGGTTTATCGGAGCTTCATTATCAAGATGGAAGTAAACTTTGCAATCAACTCCTGCAACACCAAACATCTGATGGTCTAATATCCGACTTTTCGAATATTTTGAACATGGGATATTTTCATAATGGCGTACAAGTACCATCAGGCAAAGATAGAGTTATAACAGACCTCAACGGCGATTTAGATATTATCTGCCAGTCAATGCTAACTGGCGGCAGCAAATATAGCCTAACAACAAATGAAAAGCCTGGCGAAGAAAAGCTACAAATCTTTTCCAAAACCCTTAGCCACTTAGATGAACTAACAATTATCGGCTATGGCTTTGGAGATAAGCACGTAAACAATCGACTGATTAACGCTATGGTGCTTAATGAAAGCCTAGCCTTGGTAATCGTTGATCCTATACACAGGCCAGTTCCAGAGTTCTTAGAGCAATTCAATTACAAAGACCGGATAAGAACTGTGCAGTGCGGAGCTGCTCATTGGATGGAATATACGAACACCAAGCAATGGAACTCGGTTCAGATAGAGGAACTGAAAGCTAACGCCCACCTCAGAGCCATAATAAAAGAAAACATTACCCGTAAAATTGGTTGTTAAAATATTTGCGTTTTTCTAGCCTCATTTCGCAATTCGGCTGATGCATTTTGGCACTCCTGATAGCTGTGTGAATACTCTATAGGGAGCCAGTTGCACGCACCACTTCCCCGCTGTAAGCGAGGCAGTTTGGCGATAGGAGCAAATATAGGCTAGTTGCAGACCGTTTACCACTGGCCTCGAAGATCATAGGAGTCTGCTCTCATCCGTTGCAGTTAACCCTTTCTATAACGCTCCAGTTACCGCCAATAAACAGTAGTCAAAACTCTAACCCAACCAGAGTGAAATTGTCAGTTGCCGTGACATTGTTCACCATCCTAATAACCTCTTCACAGAACTCGATGAAATCAGTGTGTGTGAGCGATAGGTTAACAAGACATTTTTTAGTTACGACCCCATGAATCCCATCCGTAATAAGGAGTAGGCGATCACCAGCCTTCACCTCAAAACTAAATTCATCGATCAATAAATTTTTGTGTGTCCCAAGTGCACTCGTAAGTACGTTTTTCCTGGGATAGTGGACTGAGTCTTCTTTTGAAATCTTCCCTTCGGCGACCAGCCTAGCAACTTCAGTATGATCTTTCGTTAGTTGTTTTAAGCCGACACCTCGCAAAAGGTATGCACGAGAATCACCTGTATGCACACCTTTCAAAACCTCCCCATCCCAATGTACAGCAGTAAAGGTCGTCGCCATACCATAAAGCGTCGGGTCTAGAGCGGCTTTTTCACTTATACTTCGATGCGCGCTCTCTAAGCAGTCTGTCAATTGCAGTCCAGCGGCAACAGACTTTGTAAATGAATCAACTGCTAGCCTGGATGCAATCTCGCCCCCCTGATTTCCGCCCACACCGTCTGCTACAGATGCGATTGTCTCGATGCCTTTAGTCTCGACGCAATATGAGTCCTGGTTATTGGAGCGAGGACCCTTGTCACTAAAAGCAAAAGTTTGCACGCTTAACAGACCTGATTCAAAGTTGATAAAATTGTCGGGTGAAACGTATTACGGGATATTCCAATGCTTTTTTCTAAATGGCTTACTGCCTGACAGGCCTTTGCGCCAAGAACTCTGATTTCGAGTGCAACTCGGCGTGCAAGGTCAGCATCCATGGATGAGTCACATAAAGCCGCAAACTTACGTTCAACGTACCAACGATTATGACTAGTACCCATGATTAGAAGCGCGAGCATAATTTCAGCTTGGCAAGAAAAATCTGGGCACTGCATAAATTCTTGTAGGCGGTTGGCAATACCATCGCATGTTTCAAAGTTAAAGCTCGATTCTTTCACCCAAGCACCATAAATAGTTCCTAGGCGCCCCGCTAGAGCCGGATCCATCACAATCAGCTCGCTTATTCTATGCAAAGGAATAACTTGCAACAACGATTTCACGTCTGTAGATGGATAACCATCTTCAACCTTCTCAACGATCCTCTTCCAAGTAGTCGATGCTATTTCATCCGTCCCCATAAGCACCGCGATAAAGTCAGCTACTTGGGGTTCGGATGCAGTTATATGAATCTGACCTAGAGACAAAATTGCCTCTCGTAGATCTGAAACAGATCTAAAGCGGCGCGATGGATCACGTCTTGTACAACAACGCATGATCTCAGAATAAGGCCCAGACTCGGAGATTTCGAAACACGGAATACGATCTTCGGTCCCAAATAAATCGTGAAGTATACATCCTACGGAGTAAATATCCGACCTGAAGGATGCTAGCTTTAAATCGGAAGTGACTTCAGGAGCGGTGTAGTAGTCCGACCCCATTCGCATACCAGTTTGAGTTAGCACGGACAACTGCGTGTCCTTCACTGAAATCAGACCGAAATCACTTATAACGTACCTGTCTCCATCGGGCGAGCGGAGACGTAAAACATTCTGTGGTTTTAAGTCTCGGTGCTTTATGTCAAGCGAATGAAGCTCTTCTAGCCCTGCAAGAATATCCATTACTGCTTCAATGGCCCGTCCTCCCAACTGACGGTCAATCTGAATATCCTTATCAAGAGATGCTTCTGCCAATGGCATAATAAAAGAGGGAGGATTGCTTCCTAAATTTGAATTAATAACGGGCATTATGTTCTTGTGACTCAGAGCTGCTTGCACCTGTGCTTCTCTGATGAAGCGACGTTTGACATTTTCAGCCAGCTCAGGAGGAAAATCCCCCCCTTGATTGATGCTAAACGTTTTCCTAGCAAACTGCGCTCCATTTGTATCGGTAACTAGATCAACGTTGCCGAATCCGCCTCGTCCTATTTGCCTTACAGTTTGCATATTTGCTGTCCTTGCTTGGAAAAGAATGCCAAACATCTGGGAGCTCAGATAATGAGTGGATGGTGCCGAAAAATCAACTCATCTGACCTTCTTAGGATGGCGGTAAAAGGTCAAGAGCGCAGGTCAAACGGTAGCTGAGGCCTCGGTATTGCGCTCGCGGTGAATTATCTGCACAGTCCGGTTGCGGCTGGCCTGTATCGTCTTGTCTAGGCGCGCTGCCACCAGATTTCCGCGGGAGGGCTTCGCGGGCGATGTCGAGTGGCCATTTTTGACGGTTTTGAACACGCCTGCTACCAGAACGCTGACGCCACCCATTTTTCAGACGGATGCTGGTGAGAGCCGGAGGTTCTTGGGACGTGCATGATGACGCAGTCCAATAGAAGGCGATTCTGCTTCGAATCAACCACAGTCAGATAGAAGGCCCGCTGACTCGCCGCAAACTAAGTCATTAAGTTATGAGCGCACATGTATTAAATTAATTGTCAGAATACTTTAACACTTCAAAAAACCTTTTCAGGTTATGTGTAATTCCAGGAGCTTGAGCGTGTTCGGATATTTGTATTATTATACGATTGTAGGCAAGGGCGAAGTGGTTTTGGCCATTCCCAGCGCTCTATTCGGAAATATAAGCTACGAGCTTGATGCCTTATATGCTCAAGGTTTTGTTTACTTCTCCGAAATTCAAGCCATAAATCCATTGAGAGCGGTGGAGATATTCACGGAAAATGAAAATCGTGAAATTTCTAAACTAAGAAGTGAGATTCGTCGACTGCACACTGCTTACGATGAAATACAGAGAGAAAATGACACTCTAAGGCGCAATTCATTTCACTCAAATTCTTCAAGAGGCTCGGTAGAAAATTATGAAATTTTCGGATTTTCTCAACCTCCTCAACCGAGCGAGTTAAAGAAAAGGTATCGCTCACTGTGCCAGAAGCTTCACCCTGATAAAGAGGGAGATAAACAGTTATTCCAACTAATTCAAAAAGCTTATGATGATCTAACAAGATAAAATAGCTAGTGGTGCATATATTACTCATGGAGCGAGTTGGATATGATTAAATTCTCGCTTTGGGCCGAGAACTAGTTCCCCTGACGCTAAGCGATCAAACAAAATGTACTAGGCTCTCGACGTTTATTTTGGCAATGCCCCACATGCTCCAATAAGATTGCCATCCGTGCGGCTATCGATCGCACCATCTGCCCCGATGTAGACGTCGGTGTTTGGCCACTTCGGTTTAACCCGGATGCAGTGCGATATTCCACCGTTGTTCCAATTGAACTCCATAAAAAATTGGTTGTTCGGGAAGATGTGCCCAGCCCCACCAGTTGCTTCGCCGGGATAGATCTCGCCCTTTGAGATGTCGTGCTGAACATTCAAAATGTAACCGAGACGCCCCTGTCCCTTGTCAGAGAAATGGAAGCTCACTTGAGGTGTGGCGACATACCAAAAGACGATGGGGGCGAGTGGTAGCGCCACCACCCAGCGCCAGTAATGCCATTTCGGTTTATTTGCAGACGTGGTCACGTGTGCCATCTCCCCAGCTTGAACGTGGTAGTGCTAAAACTTCATCCATGAGCATCTTTACCGTAATCCCACCGTTTGGGTGCTGCTTGTACAGTTCGACTCCAATGCTGATAGAGACTCGGTCGCCTATATCGTCCCAAGCCCGAATTCCTTCGATGTCTGCTGAGCGGTGAGGCCCTTTTCGCTCGTCCCACTTCTGAACTTTTCGAATAGAGTCTGATGCGATCTGCTCAAGCCCAGCGCCGTCCAGAAGAACGCTTTCAGAAAGGCCACCAGCGCGCCCTATGTAGCCATAGTGGATGTTCGACCAGATGTCATAGAAGTAGTCCAGCTGACCTTGCTTCTGCCAAGTCCCGCCGAACTGTTGCCCAATCGTCACCTTGTGATCCCATGGCCGATTTTGACCAACCCGCTCAGTCCAAAGGGCCATCGCAGCAGTAGTGTTACCAAGCTCCATTGCTTGGAAATTAGGTGGTGAAAGGCGTGCATACCAAGGGAGCTTTTGGAACTTTGCATTTTCCGCTGCTGCGTCAAAGCTGATTAGCTTCTTCATTTTCAGTACGGATGGGTGTGTGATGTTGCGGTTCATTTCACCGGCGATATAGCTGGCCACCTGTTCCATCATGTCAGGGTCTTTGCACGTGACGGGGTCTTTTGATTCAGGCTTTGCCTCTGGCTTTTTCGGAGCGGCTTCGGGGGCTACCAGAGCGTTTGCGGCAACTGCCTTCTCTTTCAACTTTGGGTCAGCGAGCAGTGTGGCCATTTTCTCGTCATCCACAGTGCCATCTGGACGGAACGCACCGAGTGCCATGAAGTTGATGATGGTTGCGCCACCAGCATCGCCCATGACAAAACCGCCACCAACATCGCCTGACCCGGTAATGATCGTTCCGCCGTGGCTGGTTGGGCTGCCTAAATGGGCCATAGGACGCCCGTTCACTTGAATGGATGGGAACCCTGTTGTGATTACGGCTCCACAGCCACAGGTATCGCCAACACGAGCAGATCCCATGAAGTTAATGTTTACGTCGCCACTGGCGGAAGCAATCGGGGTAGTGGCGTGACCGGGTATTGGGCAGACATGCTTGTCACCCAATCGAGCGGAGGGAGTCATTCGTCATCCTTGTCGTGCACAAAAAAAGCCTCCGTGTGGAGGCCAAAAGCGTTTTATAGGTCTGGGAGATTACCGCACCTGTTGGAACGGGTCTGTAAGAAAAGTCTAAGTTTAGACCCTCCACCGGCCTGTTGGGTCCAACAGTGGACCTAAAACTCTCGTTACACCGTTGTGCGGTGTTACACCAGACACAAGGCAAGCCCCAAGCTCGTGTTACGTCACTTTTAATCATTAAAATCAATTACTTACGTTATATCGCAACACCTGTAACACCTGTAACACGACATTATGGAGGTATCTGTCCCCGCTCCCCATTAGCAACGTGTTCCACCAGCGATGAGACCCCAGCAGGTGCCGGGGCCCCTGCGGCTTTGAGACACACACGGGGTCGGAAACCCGCGTGATCGTGTTAGCGGAAAAATGCCCAGCTTAGTGAACAGGTGAACCGGGTGAACTGCTGTTCACCAGTGCATTTGCACTATGGCTTGAGGTGTCGCTGGGGACCCTGGGCATTCCTGAAAGACACGGGGCAGAGAACCCGCCGGATCTCGTTAGTGGCTGGGTTTCAAAGTTAGTTGACTGGTTGACCGAGTTGACTGGGTCAACCGTTCACTATTATCAACACAATCGGGGACCGTTACCGTTCCGGTAACGATGCCCTTTTCACTTCAAGATCCTTTCAATTTCAACGTTGAAATTTCAGTAAGCTGTTACGGCTGCCGCTACCACGATGTCGCGGGTTTCCGACCCCGTATCCTCAGGATATCGTCAGGGTCCCCAGCGCCTTTTTCTGTAACCCACCCGAGATTTCAGATGAGTAACCTCCATAAGCTAATCGCAGATGCCCGGTCCGGCTTATCTGTTCAGGAAAAAATCTCTGATGACGGTTGGCAGGCAATCGCTAAGCAATGTGGTGCCCCTGAAATCGAAGAGATCGAACAGCGTATTGCCAGGTTACGAGGAGAGCTGGAAACGGTTGAGGAGTGGGACGGAGATACCCAAGATGACATACATCTCGCAATTTCCAGCTTTACCCGACTACTGAGGTCCGCGAAAGCACGGTAACGCTGCTGGCAGCGGCAGAACCAAAAGGATTCAGCATGAATAAATTCCTCATAGGATTCACCTACCACGAGCCCGAACGCTGGACGTTGTTTCAAAAAGGCATCATTGAAGACTGCGAGTCATCCACAGGTATTTACGTCGCGGCCTCCACTGCAGGTGAAGCAATTGCGTGGACAGAGCGTATTGCCGAGGAACTCCTGCGGGTATCCAACTCAGACCCTAAGCTTGACTGGAAGTCGTTGGGTTACGAGTGCTGGATCGTGGACGATCCGAGCGACTCCGATTGGAGTCATTGCCTTGGCTTTTTTCAATCTGTCGAGTTCGGCGTTTTCCCAGACTTTGAGAATATGGGTGCTAGCGCGTACGGCAAATGGGCCGAGGATCATGGGATTTTTCGCACTTGATCCTGCTTACCCCGGTAACGCCTTCGCTCAACAAAGCCTCCAGTGCTTACCTTTGTTTGGAATACGTATGACCCCAGAATGGATCGGTCGCGGCAAAACCGTCGCACAATTGATACAAGAGCTTCGTTCTTTCGAGGATCAAAGTCTGGAGGTTCGCATCTCCATAGATGGCGGCGAATCCTCACAGCCCATTTCTCTTGTTACGAAGAGAGGTGGATATGCCGTGCTGGAGAATCACCAGGACGTGCCTACAACCGTTCGTCACGATGACTAATGATCGAGCCTTTCAAAGAACGTCAAAGGAAGCAGCGCGATGCACCCTGTATGCCCACGTGTATGCCTACCCAAAATGCTACCAGCCGCACCCTTATAAACCGGGCTTCACAGCCTCCAGTTCAAACGACGCCTGGGCACCATATAGTAGAAACGAGAAAGCCTCAGACCGCAGGGTCTGGGGCTTTTTTGTGGGTGCTGGTTCGCTCTGACCAAGGCGTACTGAGTACAGATTCAGTTGTTCGGTTTAACCGAACTACTGCACCGGTCAACAACCGCCTAAGCGGTTGTTTCATTCAGTCGTCCAATCAAATTCGTCGTATTCATCATTCTCTTCATCCTCAACCTCTTCCTCATCAAGGAAGTCTTCCTCCAGCGCTTCCTCTGCCTGCTTCGCCAGCAGAAACTCCTTACGACTCTCAGTCACAGCACGCCGCAATTCCTCGCCCTTTTCCGGGCAGTTGAGCATTTGGGCGATGCGGTCGATTTTTTTTGCCACGGCATCCTCCAACGCATCGGCTATAGGCCGATAGTGCGCGCTTTCGGGGCTCGTTGCCAAATGGCCGACCGCCCTGCTGCTCAGTTTTTCTGCAATTCCTTGAGTTTCACGATGAGATTTTCCTTGGGAAAGCGTTTGTGCAAGGTCGCCATCAGCTCATCAGCTGCTTTGGTTTGACCGGCATTTTGCAGGCGGATCACTTCACGTAACTGGTCGTCGATAAACTTCGCCGGGGCCGCCGCTGGACGTTTACTCACCTTTGCCTCTTCTGCCATGTCAGCGCTGATCGATTCGCTCTGTGCCGGCGCGGAAAATTCAGCCATTGGCGCCACAGGTGCTGGCGCGGACATCGCGCCAGCCGGGGCAGCCATTGAGCGGGCAACCGATGCAGGTGCTTCTGCAGCTTCTTTCTTGGCGGCAAAAGACGAGGTTTTGGGCGCTGGAGTGGAATCAAACGTTGGCACTTGCTCGGGCGTACGTTGCACCAGCGCCATCATGAGAGCGACGCCGACGAGGCTGGCGAATGCGACCTGCCAGCGGGGTTTCTGGCAAGCCTGGACCCAGCGTTGCCACAGGTTCGGTTTGTGTGCAGGTGTTTCACGGTGTGCAGCAGCCAGGATGAATGCATCCAGATGAGCCGGTGGCTCGCCAGCCGCATGTTCACGGTAATGCTGAAGCACTTGGTCTTCCGGTGTTTTGCGGGCGTCAGTCATGTCAGTACCTCCTCGGCCAGCAGCCGACGCAGTTTTTGCTGGGCGTAGCGCAAGCGACTCTTGACGGTTTCCAGGGGGGTTTCGGTGAGGGCTGCGATCTGCGGCAGGTCGAGATCGCCGTGGGCGCGCAGCAGGAACACTTCGCGCTGGTCGGCGGGCAGGTCTTGCAACGCGGTTTCGAGGCGTTGGCTGTCGCGGCTCAGGCTCAGCAGTTGCTCGGGATCGGTCGCTTCATCAATCACGGCGTGGGTTTGTTCGTCGTAGCTGTCGTGCAAAGGGTTGTGAATGCCATGTTTGCGCCAGTGATCGATCAATCGGTTGCGGGCAATCTGATAGAGCCAGGTACGAAAATTCGCCCGGCCTTGTGGCTGACTGGTGCTGCGGATCAGGCTCAGCCAGGTGTCCTGGTAAACCTCTTCGGCCAGTTCGGGCTTGCCGCTCAATCCGAAGAGGAATCGGTAAAGGCCCTGGCGATGACGGGCGTACAAGATCTCGAACGCTGGCCCGTCGCCTGCGCGATACCGGGCCAATAGCGATTCGTCGCTCGGTTCAGGCGCGGACATGTCAGTTATAAGCTCCTTTAGGCGACTCAGTGTTGGAGGCAGTGGTGGATCGCAGGCTCTGTGCCAATTCCACCAGTTGCACGAACTCTGCGCGCAGACCGAATGGGTCGTCACCCCGTGCACCGCGCGCCAAGGCTTCGGTGTCCTTCAGGCTGAAATCACCGGTGTAACGCCCGTCCTTGAGCTGCTGGGAAAACGCCGCCACGGCCGCTGCAAATCGCAGGTCGTCACTGGCCTTGCCTTCAGAACCACCTGCGATCGGGCGCTCGATCAAACGACTTTTCCCACCTTCCGGCAGCTGATAACGCACACGCAGCATCGCCAATTCCCCGACTGTACCGGAAGCCACCGACTCAGCCTTGCCGTACCGCAGCGGCTCCAACCAGCCCTTCTCGCCCTTGGGCACGATTTCGTACAACGCCGTCACCGTATGTCCTGCACCGATTTCTCCGGCGTCGACTTTGTCATTGCTGAAGTCCTCACGCTTCAGCGCCCGATTCTCATACCCCAGCAGCCGATATTCGCTGACCTGCGCCGGGTTGAACTCCACTTGCAGCTTCACGTTTTTCGCCACCACCGCCAGGGTCGAACCGAGTTGATCCACCAGCACCTTGCGCGCCTCGCGCAGGTTGTCGATGTAGGCGTAGTTGCCATCGCCGGCGTCGGCCAGTTGTTCCATCAGGTGTTCATTGTAGTTATCCACACCAAAACCCAAGGTGGTCAGGGAAACGCCGGTCTTGCGTTTATCCACAGCCATTTGCTTGAGGCTGTCGAAGTCGCTGATGCCGACGTTGAAGTCACCGTCCGTGGCCAGCAGGATGCGGTTGATGCCTTTGGGGATGAAGGCCTGTTGCGCCATCTGATAGGCCAGTTCGATGCCCGAGGCGCCTGCCGTCGAGCCACCGGCGGTCAATTGATCAATCGCGGTCCGAATCTTCGCTTTTTCCCGTCCGGACGTCGGCTCAAGAACCACACGCGAATCGCCGGCGTAGACCACCAAAGACACCCGGTCCTGTTCGCGCAGTTGATCGACCAGCAATTTGAGGGTGCTTTTGACCAGCGGTAAACCTTCGCGACGGTCCATCGAGCCGGACACGTCCACCAGAAACACCAGGTTGGCCGGGGCCAGTTCCGCGACTGCACGGTCCGAGGCTTTGATGCCGATGCGCAGCAGACGGGTATGCGGATTCCACGGCGATGGCGCCAGTTCAGTGGTCACGCCG
Organism: Pseudomonas sp. UMAB-40; assembly: GCF_900095275.1. Classification (NCBI taxonomy): domain Bacteria; kingdom Pseudomonadati; phylum Pseudomonadota; class Gammaproteobacteria; order Pseudomonadales; family Pseudomonadaceae; genus Pseudomonas; species Pseudomonas sp. UMAB-40. The sequence continues at coordinate 23,420 of NZ_LT607551.1, read as the reverse complement.
AACGGCGAGCCGTCTGTGGGCAGCGCGTAGTCGTAGGGGAAGTAATTGACCATTTCTTCCAGGCGCACCGCGCCTTCGGGGGGCAGGCGTCCCTGATTCAGCAAGCGCCGGACATTGGCGTAAGCGCCGGTATCGACGTCGGCGCTGAAGGTCGAAACCGGCGCCTCGGCCACGCTGTGAATCGGGTTATCCGCCAGGGCCTGATGTTGCTCGCGCTGCTCATCCCGATAACCCGGCGCAGCCATCTCAGGCGCAAAGCCCGCCATGGGGGCCGGACGTGCGCTGCGTTTGGCCATCGAGGCATCCGCCGCAACAGACTCGCTGCGCACCAGCGCCTCGGTCTTCATTGCACCTTGAGCCGGTGGTGGCACCGCTGCGGACTCAGGTTTAGAGGAAACGCCGCAACCGGCAACGGCCAGCAGCAACCCGACGGTGAAACCCTGGGCGGCCGGGCGGAGGAAATGCAGAGGGAGGGACATGGGGGCTGACCTCAGGAGGAAATTGATCCATTCATCCTCTGAGACGAGCCCCCGTTCAGGTTCGGGTTAACCCGGCCAAGAAATAAATCTCAGCGGTGATAACGCCGCACCACGCTGCTGTTTTTCAGCACATGACCTTTGATTTTCTCCAGCAGCTGCGCACGCGTCAGGCCGGCGGGCAAAGCGTCTGGAGCGAGGTCCAGGGCGTACAGTTGAATAATGTAGTGATGCGCACTATCGCCAACGGGCGGGCAAGGACCGACGTAACCGGTGGTGCCTTTGCTGTTGGTGCCGCCGACGCCTTCAAGGGCGGATTTTGCGCCGACACCCGCCGCAATCTGGTGCGTCGTGGCTTTGATGCCGTAATGCACCCAGTGATCGACGCCCTGGCCTTTCTGGCCGTCGGGATCGTGCATGACGATGGCGTAGCTCAAAGTGCCCGCCGGGCCAGCGTTCCAGTTCAGCGCCGGTGACGCATTGTGTCCGCCGCAACCCGGGGCATCGCTGGCGGCGGCCGAGGTGAACAGTCGGTCATCCGTAACACCCGGGATATTCAGGGTAAAGCGCTCCTGGGCCTGCGCCGGAAATTGCACGCAAAAGGCGACTGCAACGGCCGCCAGCCAAGGGTTCAGAGAGGTCAATCGGGTCATTCCAAAGCACCTTGTGCGGATGGGGCCTTCGTCGGCCTGCGAACTATAGCCGTACCGTTGGTGCGGTGGCAGTGGGAATTGGCTGAACCTCGGGTTACGCGCCAAACTCTTAAGTGAAACGCCCGCCTGGAGAGTGATCATGGCCCTGCACCGCGTCGCCCGTTTTACCGATGTGCCCGAAAACCGAGGCCTGGAAGTACGGATCGCGGACACCAAGATTGTTTTGCTACGGGTCGGCGATCAATTGCGCGCCTATCAGGGTGAATGCCCCCACGCCGGGGCGCCGCTGGCCGAGGGTGCGCTGTGTCATGGGCGCCTGATCTGCCCGTGGCACAAGGCCGCGTATCGGATCGAAGACGGCGGGCTGTGTGATCCGCCGTCTCTGGACAGCCTCAAACGCTATCCCCTGGAAATGCGTGATGACCAGGTCTGGGTCGACGATCAGCCACTGTCGGATCCCCACACCCCTCCGGCCGATGACGAGCGTACATTTGTGATCATCGGCGCTGGTGCCGCCGGCACCGCCGGAGCAGCGGCATTGCGCGAGAAAGGCTTTGGTGGCCGCGTCCTGTTGATCGACCGTGAAGCCGATGCCGGTTACGACCGGACGGTGCTGAGCAAATTCGTGATTGCCGGGGATATGCCGCCGGAAGAAGTCCCGCCGCTACGAGAGGAAAGCTTTTACCGCGAGCAGCGGATCGAACGAATAACCGGCGAAGTGGCGAACCTGGATGCCGCCAACAAAACGCTGCACCTGGCCGATGGTCAGTCACTGACCTACGAGGCCGCGCTACTCGCGACCGGCGGCACACCCAACCCCCTCAAGCTCCCCGGCGCCGACTTGCCACAAGTCTTTTTGCTGCGCTCCAAGGATCAGGCGACGCGGATTCTGAACGCTGCAAAACCCGGCCAACGAGCGGTGATCATCGGCGACAGCTTCATTGCTCTGGAGTCTGCGTCGGCCCTGCGCCAATACGGTCTGGAGGTCACCGTGCTGGCACGCCACGCGGTGCCATTTGCCAAGCAGTTCGGCGAAGCGGTCGGCAAGGCGATTCGCGCCCTGCATGAAGCCAATGGTGTGGTGTTTCATACCGATAGCGAAGCCGCGCAGATTGAAGGCACTGACAAGGTTGAGGCGGTGAAACTGGAAAACGGTCAACGTTTGCCGGCGGACCTGGTGCTGGTCGGCATCGGTGTCAGCCCGGCGACGGAACCGTTTGCCGACCTGCCCAAGGAAAAGGACCGTTCACTGCTGGCAGACGGCGGCATGCGCGTGGCCGAAGGGCTCTGGGCGGCGGGTGATATCGCGACCTTCCCGCTCAACGGCCAGCCCCAGCGCATCGAACACTGGCGCCTGGCACAACAACAAGCGCGAATCGCTGCGGCGAACATGCTGGGCGGCGACGAACATTACCTCGACGTGCCGTATTTCTGGACGTGGCACTTCGGCAAAAATTACGACTACCTCGGCCACGCCGAAAGCTGGGACGAAGTCGAGTTCAAGGGCAACCCTGACCATCCGCCCTTTATCGGTTTGTTCAGCAAGAACGGCGTGGTCGCGGCGGCGGTTGCTTGCGACAAAGAGCGGGCGATGGCGATGCTCGCTGAACGAATGAAACAACCGCTGCCAGTGGATGAGGCATGGCTGTTGATTCGGGACGTGGATTAGGTTTTAAACGCCAGACAGCAAAACGCCCGGCCTCTGCGAATGGCAGAGGCCGGGCGTTCCATTGACGCGAGCGGTTTTACTGAATCGGTGCAACGCCGCCGAGCTTGCTCATCACGAAGCCGACAAATTGCTCAACGGTCATTTTCTGGCCGTTGAATTCCACCTGATTGTTGGCGTAGTGCAATTGGGTGACGATGTCGTTGCCTTCCAGTTTGGCCAATTGCGTACCGACCGCCATGCTGCTGAACATGTCCGCAGTCGCCGTCGCTTGATCGGCAACGAGCTTGGCATCGGTCTGACCCTCAATTTCCGATTGCACGGTGAGCAGGTCAACCAGCATTGGCTTGGACACTTTCAGATTGAAATCCAGCAGTGCAATCAGCTGTTGGGTCAGTTGGTCTGGCGGCAGGTCCATGGACTTCGGTTTGGTCAGGTCGAGCACCAGGTTGGCGCGGCTTTCACCGTTGGTGGATTTGAACGACAGATTCTCCAGGGCCACCTGCGGGCCAGCGGCGAGCAGTTTTTCCAGGCCGGTTTTGACCTGTGCCTCTTCTTCCGGGGTCAAGACCAGTTCCGGGGCCGGCTCACCGGCGGCAGCGGCTTCAGCGGCGGCTTTCTCGTAAGGCTGCAGTTTGGTCTGGTAGATCTGCATCAGGGCCATGGTCGCCGGCATGTCGAGGTTTTTCAGGCTCATGGCCATCTGCGCCGAGCCGACAGCCTTGCCATTCAACGACACTTCGCCAACCTTGTAATCCGCACGCCCCGAACCACTGGTGCCCGTTTCCTCGGTCAGGTTCTTCATTTCAAATTTCTTGAAACCCAGAATCGATTGCTTGGCGCCGAAGGTGGTTTTGCTGTCGGTCAGCTCCAGGGTGTTGTCGCCGATGTAATAGCCGTAGGGGCTTTTGGTCAGGTTGCTGGCCAGGGTCAGGCCGTTCAGTTCAACCTTCACCGGCGTCTGGTCTTCAGCCACCGAGGTCAACGTCATGCTGTCCATGTAGCCGTTGGCCTTGACCTTCTGCGCCTGGGCGCTGGCGGCGACGTCGAGGTTCAGACCGGAGAATTTCAGGTTGGACTTGTCATCCAGCGCGACGTCCAGCGGCAGCAATTCAAGGGTGCCGTTGGTGGAATTGTCGTAACCGATATTGACCAGGCCTTTGAGCGGCGATTGGTCCTTGGCAGCGGCGAACCATTTTTCCGTCGTCGGGGTTCTTTCCAGTTCGTAGTGACTGGTGGCCATGACTGGCAGCCATTTCAGCGACATCAGGCGCGAGAACGGCAGCGGGCCGTGTTCGAGGCGGTCGACGAACAGTAACTCGACCGGCGCTTCGCCAAACATTTCGCCTTCGCCCTTGAGGCGGTAGTGCGCGGTGCTGCTGAACACATGGCGCTCCAAAGAGACCAGTTCCAGCGATGCCGTGCCATTGGAACCGACCAGCGCGGCTTTCAGCTCTTTGTTAGCGTCGGCGATCGAGGTGTTTAGCACGCCTTCGATTTTGGTGCCGGTGTACCAGGCTCCACCAGCGCTGATTGCACCGATGGCAACGACGATTCCAAGAAGCACGCCTGCTGATTTATTCATGAATTACCCGATCAATGTCCGTTGTTGAAAATGTGGTCGTCTTCCCTGAACCCATGACGGGTTGCGGTCACGACTGCGCTGAAAGTGCGAGGGAGATTAGCATCAGGCGCACCGGGCGGCCCAATGTTTAAAGGTTAAAGAGTGTCTATGGACCGCGCGCAAGGGTCGAGAGTTTCTGCGGACATGAAATCGCCATCGCGAGCAAGCTCGCTCCCACAGGGATTGCGCCGAATCCTGTGGGAGCGAGCTTGCTCGCGATGGCGTCAGTAAAGTCGACATCACTTCAGGAGTATTGGACTTCCATCTCATCCAGCTGATGATCAAAGCTTTTGAGCCGCGCCGTCCACGTATACACCAGCACTTCAAAATCGCGATTGATGACCGCCCCGCCCGTCACGTCCGCACGCGGATCGCAAAAATCCAGCTGATAACGTTCGCGAGCCATGGCGGCAGCGACATCGGAGAGTTCTCTGGCGTTGCTGAGCCAGTGCCGGCCGTCTTCTGAAACCTGTTTATCCAGGGCCAGGCATTGCTTTTTAAGGGTCTCGAGACTTTTTTCCAGCGGTGTACCGGTGAGTTCGCCCATGACTTCCTGGAACGTGCGCCCCGGCTGCCAGTAACTGCCCCAGAAATAGCGGTCGAACACCGTTTCGACCCGACGCAACGCCACCTTGGTGTCCCAGATCAGCACCAGGGTCTTGCCTTGTTCGAGTTGTCTTTTCTTGATGCGCTGGCCCTGGACTGAAGCCCAGGCCACCACGACGATTGCCATCACGGCAATCAGCGCGGCTGCGCTGTCGAGGAACACCAAAGCCTTGTCGATCTGGTGGGCCAGCATGATGCCGTAGAAATAGGTGGCCGACAGCAAAACCAATGCCGCAATAGCGCACCAGAAGCCGGGAGCATAAGGGTTTTTCATTATTAGATCCCCATGACCAACGCGAGCCTTGATTGATGAGTTCGACGTGCGACCTCATCAAGTCAAAGCATAGCAACGGCCTCAGGGTTTGCCGGGCTGTGACGCTTGCGTTCGTCCGCTTTCCCAACCACCGCCCAACGCCAGGAACAGATCGATCTGGCTCATGGCAACTTGCGTGTTCGCGGTGGCCAATTGCGCCCGTACATCGGTGTAGGTGCGGGTGGCTTGCAGGTCCGCCAGGAACGATGCTCGACCGGCCTGGAAGAAGCGGTGGGTCTGGTCGGCGGCCAGTTGCGCCGATTGTTCGGCATCGGCCAACGCATCGCGGCGTTGCAGCAGCGCCGAATACTGCGCCAGGCTGGTCTGGGTTTCGCGGATGGCGTTGAGCACCACGCCGTCGAAATGCGCCAGCGTGCCTTGGGTCGTCGCTTCTGCCTCGCGGATTCGCGCCCGGGAACCGTTGGACGGCACGGTCCAGGTCAGCAACGGACCAAAGCCCCAACGGTTGGTCGCCGGTTTGCCGAGGTTTTCCAGGATACCGACGGTGCCGACGGTCGCGCCGATGCTGATGTCCGGGTACAACTCGCCCGTGGCGATGCCGATGCCGGCGGTCGCGGCGGCCAGTCGGCGTTCGGCCTGGCGCACATCGGGTCGGCGCTTGAGCAAGGTGGCGCCGTCACCGACGGGTAATAATTGAGTGATTTTCGGCAGTTCATTGCAGGCGGCGGTCCCGGCCGGCAACTGATCGACCGGTTTGGCCAACAGCATCGACAAACGGAACAACCCGGCCTGACGTGCGGCCTCATAACGCGGCATATCGGCGCGCAAGGATTTGAATTGGGTTTGCGAGCGCGTGACCTGGGTTTCATCGCCGCGCCCGGCATCGCGCAGACGCTGGATCAGGGTCGTGCCTTGGGCTTGCAGGTCGAGGGAATGCTGGGCGATTTCCTGCTCTTCATTGGCCGCACACACTTGGGTGTAGGCCCGAACCACATCGGCCACCAAGGTGATGCGTGCGGTGTCGGCGGCAGCCTGGGTGGCGTCGGCATTGGCCTTGGCCGCTTCGATGCCGCGCTGCAAGGTGCCAAACAGGTCGAACTGATACGAGGTCGTAATGCCGATGTCGCCAACGTTGGCCACGGGCACTTTATCCGCCAGCAAGAAGGCTTCGCCGGATTCCTGCAAACGCTGGGCGCCCATCTTCACACCGCCGCTCCAGCCGCCCGCCGCCTGCGCTTCGTCAACCTGAGCGCGGGCCCGGGACAGGCTCGCCGCCGCCACGCGTAAATCGGTATTGGTGACCATGGCCTGCTGCACCAATTGGTCCAGGCGCGGATCCTGATACAAGCGCCACCAATCGGCGGGCACCGGGGCCGAAACGACGTTTTTACCGTTCACCGCCAAGTCGCCCTGCAAGTCTTCACGGTGGATGGCCGCCTCGTCCGGCAGATGATAATCCGGCCCGACCACCTGACAGGCCGACAGCAACACGCCTAATCCGACGACGGCCAAAGCCGAGGCCCAGCTCATTTCGCAGGCTCCTGCGGCTGGTCGTCCATGATCGATACCGTCGCAGTCCGCCCGGCGATCATGCGGAAGTCCGCCGGTACGTCGTCGAAGGCGATCCGCACCGGAATCCGCTGGGCCAGGCGCACCCAGCTGAACGCCGGGTTGACGTTGGGCAGCAGGTTGCTGCCGCTGCTGCGGTCACGGTCTTCGATGCCGGCAACGATGCTTTCCACATGACCGCGCAAACGCGCGCGGTCGCCGATCACCCGAATGTCGACCGCCTGGCCGACATGAATGCCATCGAGTTTGGTTTCTTCGAAATAGCCGTCGATGTGGAACGAATTGCTGTCCACCACCGACAACACCGGTCTCCCGGCGGTGACGAATTCCTGCGCACGCGGCGCACGGTCGTTGACGTAGCCGTCCACCGGGCTGCGGATGGTCGAGCGGTCGAGGTTGAGCTGGGCGCTGTCCACCGCCACTTGGGCTTCCATCAACGCCACTTCGGCGCGAGCGACCCGCGACTGGCTTTCTTCCAGCTGCTCGCCCGGCACCAGATTGCCCAAGCCACGGTTACGCTTGGCCTCGCGTTGCGCCTGGGCCAGGGTTTCCTGACGGTCGGCGACCGCCGCTTTCGCCTGACGCAAGGCCAGTTTGAATCGGTCCTGGTCGATGCTGAACAGCACCTGGCCACGTTTGACCAACTGATTGTCACGCACCTGCACTTGCTGGATCAGCCCGGAGACGTCCGGCGCGATCTGCACTATGTCGGCACGGATGTGCCCGTCCCGGGTCCAGGGCGCGAACATGTAATACATCACCATGCGCCAGACCACGACGACGGCGAAGGTCACGATCAGCAAGGTCAGGACCACGCGGCCGAGGGTCAAAAAAGGCTTTTTCATGTCATCAGGTATCGACTGAGTGAGTCCACGGCGCCGAGCAGCAAGGCGTAGAGAGCCACGTTGAACAATGCCCGGTGCCAGACCAGACGGTAAAAGTGCAGGCGCGTCAGCAACCCGTGCACCAACAGGAACAACAGATACGTAATGCCCATCAGCACCAGCAGCGTGGGCAGAAACACCCCGCTGATATCCAGATCACCGATCATAAAGGCGCTCCATCGATGCCATGGGGCAGCGGTTCTTCGAGCTCGCCCGAGGCGACGAATTCCACCCCTGGCAGCAGCGACAGGCGCAGACCGCTCAAGGCATGCAGCAGGTGCAGACGCGCGCCTTCATCGCACTCCGTGTTAAGGGCGCGGCGGGTGCGGTCGAGGGTCATCAGCAACGGACTCGGTGCGGGCAATCGCTCACCGGCCTTGAGGCAGGCTTTGAAATACTCGCCAACCTCGGCCACCACTTGATGCAGCAGCACTTGCGGGGCGCCGAGCACGCGCGGCGTGTACGCCAGCAAGTCGAGCAGGTTCAGCGCTACGCGCACTTCCCGCAGCGCGATGCCGGTGTCTTGCCCGGTCATGGCCAGGCGCGGCAGATGCTGCATCAGGCGATCGAGCATCTGCACGCCCAGGTGCCGGTGTTCGGCCAGCGTGGCCGGCTCGGTCAGGCTGACAATGTCGCGCCAGCTGAAACGGGTCAGGCGTTTGGCCGCCAACTCCGCACCGAATGGTCGGGCGATCAGGGTCCAGACAAAGGCAAACAGCAAGCCGACGGGGCCGGCGAGGTTGGAGTTGGCGAAGCTGAGAAAATCCGCGTCGTAAGCGCCTTGAATGCTGATGAACGACGAGGTGTTGACCAGCGTCAGCAGCATGCCCAGGTAAAACTGCGGCTTGACCGTCAGGGTGCCGATACAAATGAACGGCACAGCAAACGCCAGCACCAGCATCGGGAAGTCATGCAGGTTGGGCAGGACCAGGAATAGATAAAGACTGGCGAACAACACCGACATCGCGGTCCAGAAAAAGAACCGGAAAATCTGCGGCGCCGGGTCGTCCATCGAGGCGAAGAAACTGCACGCCACCGCCGCCAGAATCACCGCGGAACCGCCATCGGTCCAGCCAAGCAAAATCCACAGCACCGACGCGACAATAATCGCGGTCACCGTGGACGCTGCCGAATAAAGCATCAGCCCCCGGTCGAGAAACGGCGACAGGCGACCCAGGCGCCAATGCCGATACACCGCGCGCCAGCCTTCCTGGCTTTCGCACTGAATGGCGTCTTGCAGGCTGCGGCAGTCCTGCCATAAATCGATCCATTCACCGAGGCGATACAGGGCGTTGGAAAACAGCAGCTGCTTGCGGTCATTCAGTGCTTCGGCGGACGGTTGCAGGGTGTCGAGTTGATCTTTCAGTGCCTGCCAGCGGCCGAGGTCGGCATCCTTGTGATTCAGCCATTCGGTGGTCCCAGTCAGTAGCGGAGCGAACTTATCCACAAGCTCGGGCGTTCTGCGTTCAAGGGCGTAGAGCGCGTCGTCGAGGGCATCGATCACCGGCAGCAGGTGAATCATCCGTCCGCGCAGTTCCTTGGTGTTGCGCACCGTTTGCGGCCGGGCGCCTTCGTGGGGCAACTGGCCGATCATCAATTCCAGGCTGTTGAACGTCGCCACCATCGCCGAGCGCAGGGCGCTGACCTCCTCAGGTTGCACGTTGCGGCTGAGGAAACGCAGACTGTAAGTCGAAGCATCGGCGAACCATTTGTTCACCGAATCGTTGAACACCGGCGCCAGCCGCCGAGGCCAGAACATGGCACCGACCACGGCCGCCACCGCGATGCCGAGGAAGATCTCTTCAGTTCGCGCTTCCGCCACGTCCCACACCGCCAACGGGTTATCCACCACCGGCAGGGCGATCAGCGGCAAGGTGTAACCGGCGAGCATCAGCGCGTAACTGTTGGCCGTGCGCAGATGCAAAGACAGGAACAGCAATGTCCCGGTCCACAGCGCGATCACGACCACCAGCACATACGGGCTCTGGACAAACATCGGCACGAAAAAAACCGCGGCCGCCGCACCAAGAAAGGTGCCGACTGCGCGGTACAACGCTTTGGAGCTGGTGGGGCCGACAAAAGGGCTGGAAACGATGTACACCGTGGCCATCGCCCAATACGGACGCGGCATGTGCATGAGCATGGCGATGTACAGCGCAATCATCGACGCCGCGAACGTGCGCACCCCGTAGAACCAGTCCCGCGCCGGAGGAACGCCGGTGAAAAATCCGCTCAAGGGTTGGCCACCGACGGCGGGTTGGCCGCTTCAAAGGCTCTCAGCACCCGCAGCGTCGCTTCCAGATCACTGCGGTCGATCCCTTCGAGCACTTCATTGCGCAACCGCACCAGCTCGATCTCGACCGCCTGCACCAGTTCCCGACCGGTTTCGGTGAGGCTCAGGCATTTGGCTCGGCGGTCATGGACGTCTTCGGTGCGACAGACGTAGCCGGCATGACACAACTGATCGAGCAGACGCACCAGCGACGGACTCTCCATTCCAGCCGCTTGCGCCACCGTCACCTGCCGCACACCCTCGCCCAGGCGCCCGATCATCAAGAGCGGGACGGCGCAGGCTTCGGAAATTCCATAGTTGACCAGCGTGGTCTGGCAGATCTTCCGCCAATGCCTGGCGGCGACCACCATGGAGCTGCTGATGTTCATCTGGAGAGCGTCGAGGGTTTTCGGCACGAGGGGCAATGCACACTGTTAGTTTGCTAACTATCAATATGGCATTGGAGGGGAAAGTTGGTCAAGTTTTGAAACAAATTGGCCTCCGTCCGTCGCCAGTCGGCTGCCTGAATCAACATCGGTACTGAAGATGTATATACTTCGTCAGTATCCACATCGAGGAAATGGAAATGTCCAAACAAGCTGTTTTTACGATGAAACTTGAACCAGAGTTGCGAGAAGAGTTCATGGCAGAAGCTGAAGCTTCCCATCGCCCCGCATCGCAAATCGTCAGGGAAATGATGCGTCAGTTCGTTCAAACACAACGAGAGTCGCGCGAGTACGAAGCGTTTTTACAACACAAAGTCGACAGTGCACGTATTTCGATGCGAGCTGGCGAAGGCCTGACTAATGATGAAGTTGAAGCACAATTCGCTGCCAGGCGTGCGCAGGTAACCAAGAACGGATGAAGATAATATGGACGCCCGCAGCAGCACAGGATCGTGCAGACATCTGGGATTACCTGCATGACGTCAACCCAATAGCCGCCCTGGAAATGGACAACCGATTCATTGATGCGATATCTCGCATTTCCCAGTTTCCTGAAAGCGGCCCTGTCGGAATCATTACAGGTACTCGCGAGTCAATTCCCCATCAAAACTATCGCTTGGTTTATCAGCTCGAGCCGGACGCAGTCTGGATACTCGCGCTTGTCCATACCTCCCGACAGTGGCCCCAGAAAGGTAATTCTCACACCCCCCGCCCCTTCCTCATCAGCACATCCAGTTGATCCACCACCTCCGCCCAATCTGCATCGTCCAGAATCTCGTCCCGCAAAAAGTCCGCCTGACTCTTGGTCCAGAAAAACGCGTCTGCCAGATGCAGTTCCGGTTTGAGCGGTGAATGGGTGGCGATGAATTGGTCGATGCTGACCGGGTCGCTGTCCAGGCCGAGTTGTTTGAACAGGGAAGGGAGGCTGTGGGTTGGGGATTCCATGGTGGGCTCCTATTGATGGCAGATGATTGGGTGACTGCTTTGCAGTCAATCGCGGGCAAGCCACGCTCCCACAGGAACTGCGTGAACCCTGTGGGAGCGTGGCTTGCCCGCGATGACGGTATCACTGACTCCACAAAACTCACTAGCTCAACTCTCGCACCTCGGCGTGCGGCACCATTTTCAAAAACTGCGGCATGTCCATGTGCAGCAGATTGGTGTGGTTGCCGGCTTCCAGGTAGATGTCTTTCTGTCGTGTCAGTAGCGGATCGATGACCACGTCCAGGCCATAGGCTTCGCCCAGGGCCGGCACAGCGCCGCGTTCGCAATCGTCGAACAGGTGCGGCAGGTTGCTTTCCCGGGAGACCTGCCATTCGCCACTGCTGCGCACTTTGCTCAGGTCCAGGTGACGGCTGGCGGGCAGCACGGCCATCAGGTAATGACCGTGGTGGTCGTCGAGGATCACCGACTTGGCCATCCGTTCGGCAGGAATGCCCGCCAGTCGCGCGGTTTCAAGGCTGCTGGCCGAGTGCGGGTGGGAAACGATGTCATATTCGCAGTGCGCCTTCTCCAGGCTGTTCTGCAGGGTTCTTGCCATACGCATGATGCACCTCGGTGTCCGCAACAACGTTGGGCGGACGATGGTTAACACTTTTCTTCGTACTGAAAGTCTAGGCCTGCTGTCGCATTCCGGAGAGAAATCCGCCCGCCGGGGCAAGGCCAACAACTGGTCAAAATTCGTACAACCCACAGCTCAGCTAGACTGTATAAAGAACCATCAATGACTCTCCCGGAGGGTCGCGTGAACATTCGTTGCTGTGCAGTTGCGCTGCTGTTGGCCTTAAGCGGATCGGTCTTCGCGGCGGACACCGTTGTCTTGCTGGCCCCCAACCCCATGGGGATCTGGCTGATCACGTTCGGCATCGCATTCCTGATCGCCGAGGCGGCGCTGCCCAATTACGGCGTGATCGGGCTGGGCGGCATTGTGATGTTCGTCATCGGCGCGGTGATCCTGACCAACACCGAAGTGCCGGTGCCGTTGATGATCGGCCTGGGACTGATCAGTGCGCTTTTGTTGATCTTCCTGCTGCTCCACGCCCTGAAAACCCGACCACGCCACAACGTCAGCGGCGATGCCGGGCTGGTCGGCAGCGTGACGCCGGTGATTTCGTTGCAAGCCGACAACGCCTGTAACGGCTGGGTGCACCTGCAAGGCGAACAGTGGCAAGTGCTCAGCAGCACGCCGCTGCAACCGGGGCAAAAGGTCCGGGTGGTGGCACGCAAGGGATTACTGCTGAAAGTGGCCGCGGCTGATGCGGCGTCGAAGGGAGAATAGACATGGGCCTGCAACTGGGATTTGCCGCGCTGCTGTTACTGCTGATCGCGCTGGCGGGGTCGACCTTCCGCATCCTGCGCGAATACGAGCGCGGGGTGGTGTTCCAGCTCGGGCGCTTCTGGCAAGTCAAAGGCCCTGGCCTGATCCTGCTGATTCCGGTGGTCCAGCAAATGGTTCGCGTCGATCTGCGCACCGTGGTGCTCGACGTGCCGCCACAAGACGTGATCACCCGCGACAACGTTTCGGTCAAGGTCAACGCCGTGCTGTATTTCCGCGTGCTCGATCCGCAGAAAGCCATCATCCAGGTCGAAGATTTCCTCATGGCCACCAGCCAATTGGCCCAGACCACATTGCGCGCGGTGCTGGGTAAACATGAACTCGATGAGCTGCTGGCCGAACGGGAACGGCTGAACATTGATATCCAGCAAGTGCTCGACGCCCAGACCGATGCCTGGGGCATCAAGGTGGCAAACGTCGAGATCAAGCACGTGGACCTCAACGAATCGATGGTCCGCGCCATCGCCAAACAGGCCGAAGCCGAGCGGGAACGCCGGGCCAAGGTGATTCACGCCGAAGGTGAATTGCAGGCCTCGGAAAAACTCATGCAGGCCGCCGAGATGCTGGGGCGTCAGCCGGGGGCGATGCAGTTGCGGTATATGCAGACGTTGAGTTCGATTGCCGGTGACAAGACAGCAACGATCGTCTTCCCGCTGCCGATCGAATTGCTCAAAGGGATGGCGGATTTGTCGTCCAAATCCTGACCTTCCGCGAAAACACCAATGTCTGGTAACTCCGTCGGACATTTCCTTCAAGTTGTAGTGGTGTTGGTGAGCTTGTTACGGCCTGAACCCAGGTCTAGTCTGGGTTTGTCACTGAATAAACGGTGACACGGACGTGCAAGTCCGACGAAACTGTTTGGGTCGCAATTGTCATGGCTCATTGCTTAATGGCGGCTGCGCGCAGGAGATCCTCGGATCTGCTGGGTGTCCTAAACAGTCCCGGTCTTGCACACCTGCGCTCGGCCGCCACCCCAATTCGCGTGCAAGTGAACGGTGACGGCTCACACTTACTGTTTAGGATTTTATATATGCACAAAATTACGCCGAATCCGCCAGGTAACCCTGACACCGATTCCGACGATTCTCTCGAAGCTGAAAAACTCAAAGAAGCCGCTGACCGCGCCTTCGCCCACTACTTCCCCCCGGCTGACGGAAAACCAGCCAGACGCCGCAAAGGCCATCTCTTCACCGTTTCCCCCGACATCGACACCGAAGCCCTGTTGGCCAACGCCTCCGAAGACCTGCTGTCCATCAGCGCCATTGCGGCCGATCTCGCGGACGATGTGGACGGGACACGGCGCTCGGTCGCCCTGGCGCTTAGCCGCATGGCTGATGGTGTGCAGTTGCTGGTTGAGCGGGCGATGGATCATTGGGAAGCGTTGCAAATGGCGAAGGCTCAAACCAAGGTTTAGCCGAGTAGTTTTTCGGTGAATCGACCACCGTCATCGCGAGCAGGCTCACTCCTGCATTGGATCTCCGTCGTACACATATTTTGTGTTCACTGAAGATCAACTGTGGGAGCGAGCTTGCTCGCGATGGCGTCAGTACTGTCAATGCATGACTTGGCAACTAGCGCCTCATAAGGCCCTCGCGCCCAAAGCTCCACCCGCTCACGCATCACCGCCGAAGCCTCACGACGCTTCTCATCACCGTCCCCCACAAACACCGCTGAAGGCTGTTTGGCATGCAGCCCCACCGCCGCGAACACTCGTTCACGCTGCAAGTCATCCAACCCGAAAAACTCGGCCAACCGCCCAGCCATGGCCCCCGGCAACTCGCTGTAGTTCACTGCCAATCCACCAAACGCCCGACATTGCGCTAACCCCGATGCCAGCAACCGCCCCAGCCGCCGCGCAATAAAATCCTCGCGACTGTCGAACGGCCATTCGTCATCCAACCCACTCGCCCCGATCATCCCCGGCACCATGTGCATGCCCGGGCGGCGCAGATGGGAAACAGCGATTTCCAGCGGATCGCGGTACACAAACAACCAAGGCGTATCGGGAAAACATTCGCTCAACAGGGGCAATTCGGTGATGTTCCAGGCATCGAGTTTGATCACCAGCCGCTGCTCAATACCGCGCCGCCGCTGACCATAGGCGGACAACAACCCTGCGATAGCGGCACGCCGTTCGACGGCTGGTAAACCACTTCGCAACAAGGCATCCAGCGGCGGCGGTTCGCTAATGACGATGTGGTTATCGAGTTGCGCGAGCATCTGACCGATCAGGGTCGAGCCGCAGCGCGAAGCGTGAAAGATAAAAGCGCTCGGCGCCAGGCCGGGACTGCACGCCTGCCAGTCGCCGAGAACAGCCAATGGCGTTTGCCGACGAAACGCCTGATTGAACGGTAACCGCAGCGCCGCTTCCACGGCATCGCGAAAAAACGGCTGATGCAACGGCGTGTCCCCGAACCAGCACCAATCGACCTGCCATTCGCCAGCCGGCTGCCAGATCCGAATCGGCAACCAGCCTTCGAGATTCAGGCGCTCCATTGTTCATTCCATCGGCGGCGGCCGCTGCGCATCGCGGCACGTAGTTCTTCCCGAGAAAATTCCAGGCCTCGCTCCGCCGCCAGCTCCAAGGTGCGGGTGATAAACAGCTCGGTGTCCGGCAAGCCCTGCAAGGTCTTCGACAGCTGCAAATCACTGGCCACCAGACGCTGAAATTGCAGCAAGGCGCCGTCACCCGAATCCGGCAGCGGCGTGGTCGATACACCGTCGGCAATCGCCTGCTCCAGCCAGTCGCCCGGCCGGCAATCGAGCACCAGATGAACCCGTGCCCGAGTATCACGATTGTCCACACGATGCGGCCGCGACAAATCGAGAAACCAACACTCTCCCGCAAGCATCGGAATGCGCTGACCGTCCAGCATGAAGTCCACTTTCGGCGGGCTGAGCAACGGCATGTGCAGGCGTAAATCGGCGTCTGGTCCGCCAAGATCATAGTCGCGGTGTTCGTGAATCTGCCCGCCCGGCCCCAGTCGCAACAGGCGTGCGGACACAATCTCCAGCGGCAGATCGCGCAAGCCTTGCTGCCAACGAACATCCCGCAGCCACGGCGCACGCAACAGCGGTTCGCCACGCCCCGGCGACAGTTCCGTCAACGCATCCGCCGCCGACACCAGCGCCACACCACTCCAGTCCCCGGCGTAGTAATCGCTGTTGAAATGCGCGCACCACGCGTCTTCACCAATCGCCGCCAACGCCTGCAACAACAGCGGCAAATCCACTGCCACCGGCAAGCGCGAGAAGGCCGGTCGACTCATCTTTTCGGCAGCACTGCACACTCGCCGAGCCAGGTCAGCAAGCGGTCGAGGCAGGCCTCGACCGACTGAACGCCGGTGTCGAGCACCAGGGAGGCGGATGGCGGCGGTTCATAGGGCGCGGACACACCGGTAAACCCCGCCAAATCACCGCGTCGCGCCCGCGCATAATGACCTTTGGGATCGCGCTGCTCGCACACCGCCAACGAAGCGCTGCACCAGACTTCGCGGTAATCCTCACCCAGACGCCGAGCGAACACTTCACGCAACTCAACCAACGGCGCGATCATCGCGAGGATGACGATTTGCCCGTTCTCCACCAGTAGCGCCGCCACTTCACTGGCGCGACGGATGTTTTCCAGGCGGTCGCTGTCGGTGAAACCGAGATCGCGATTGAGCCCGACCCGAAGCCCATCGCCATCGAGCACCACACTTTGCACGCCGAGTTCGAACAACTCGGCGTGCAGCGCCTGGGCCAGCGTCGATTTACCCGCCGCCGGCAAACCGGTCAGCAGGATCGCGGCGCCGTGATGACCATTGCGGGTCTCCCGTTGTTCGCGATTGATGCTCGCGGTCGGCACCCGCAGATTATTGGACGGGAGCATGGGCCACCGGCACGCTGATGTTGCCCGACGCCCACGCCGCTTCGCGGTTGGCCAAGGCGGTGGCGATGGACTGGACTTCGGTGGATTGCACCTCGTCCGGCATCGGGTCGAGACCGGCGCTGGCGAAGATCTGGCCGTAGGCGTTACGCAGATCGGCGTAGGACAGGTCCCGGCGCAAATCCGCCTGCAACGTGTTCAGCTCACCCTGTATCAGGTCCAGTTCTCCAAGGCCCGCCGCCTGATGACGGTTGCGCAATTGCCCCAGAATCTCCCCGTCGATGCTCGACAATTCCTGGTTGGTCCGGAACTGATTCAGCGCTTCCTGATAGTTGGCGTTCGCCACATAGAGCTGGGCCAGCACCGCGATGGACATGGCCTGGCGCCGCGCCTTGGCGACTTCTTCGCCGGCCTTGGCCACGTTGATCGCGGCCGGTGCGGAAATCACGTTGAACAGGTTCCAGGTCAACTTCACCCCGTAGTCGGCCCACTTGTCGTTGACCAGGAACGAGTTGCTGTCGTAATGCCCGCCCGCCGAAAACTCCAGCCCCGGCAACAGCCGCAGCATGGCTTTACGGGTTTCGGCAGTGCTGATGCGGGTCTGGTAATCCTGTTCGCGCAACTCTGGACGGCTAGCCAGGGCTTCATGCTCCAGGCTGGCCATGCCGACTTTCAATTGCGGGATAGAGTAATCGTCCGGGGTCGCCAGTTTAAGATCGGTGCCCATCGGCAGGTTGATCAGGGTCGCCAGTTCGGTTTTGGCCAGGGACAGCGCCCGCCGCTGCTCTTGGAGCTGGCGGGTCGCTTCGATCAGCGAACGCTGATAACCCAGCGCCTGGATCGGATCGCCGATGCGTTGTGTGCTCATGCTTTGGCTGTTGCCGCGCGCCGTATCGACTCGCGCCATCAGGCTGTCGATCTGCGTGAGCAAACGTTCGGCGGCCACCGCTCGCCAATAGGCCGAGCGCACGTCCTGGACGATGGTATTGATGACCTTTCGCCGGCGCTCCTGAACGATCAGTCGCTGGTCACCCTGCTGCTTGGCGCTGATGTAACTGACGCCGAAGTCGAGGACGTTCCACACCATGGTCAGGTCGGCGACTCGGCGGTCGCGGTCCTGGGAGGTCGATGGTTCCAGCGACTGGGTGTCGGTCAGCACACTCTGGCTGCTGGAGGCGCTGACGTTGCTGCGCCCTGCATAACCTGCCGCCAGGGCCATGCGCGGCAGCATGTCGAAACTGGCCAGGTCGAGTTGGCGCTTGGCCAACGCTTCTTCCATGATCTTGAGCCGGCCTTCGAGGTTGTACTTAACCGCGCGGGCCATGGCCTGGTGCAAGGTCAGAGGACCGCTGAGGGGCTCCTGTCCGGTGTACATATTCTGCAGATCGCTCTTGGCGCGCTGTTCGCTGACGCTGCGCTCGATCGGCTCACTGGTGACGGCACATCCGCTTATCGCAAGCGCCAACAGGCTGGCGCTGAACAACATGTGACTTCTATTCATCCTTGACTGCCCCTGGGTGCTGCACTGGTTTTATGGCTTTTTTCAGGCCTGCATTTCGCTGATGCCGACCTGTTTCAACGCCGCGGCCAGGCTGTCGACCTGCCGTTGCTCGGTGTCTTTGAGCTGTTGCAATTGCTCGTTCAGCGTCAGCGCGCCAAACACGCCGCGCAGTCCTTGGGAAACATCCCCGCCCCTGATCGAATGACTGCCGAAAGAATTCAGCTCGCTACGCTCGCTGCCGGTGTCCTGATTGAACAGGCTCGACAGCGTACTGGTGCCGAACACCCCGCCATCGCCGCCACCAAAGCCGAGAAACCCCTGGCCCGAGCCGTCACCACCGCTGTCGCTGCTGCTGAACACCTGAGCGATGAAGCTTGGCGAGATCGCCCCGCGGTTGATGAAAATGTCCCCCAGCGGCCGGATGCCATTGCCGATCACCCGTTGTTCGAACAGCGGCGTGAAGGTCAGCGGCGAACCGAGATCACCCGTGGGCGCAGTGAAGATGATCGGTTGCAAGGGCACGTTTGGCTGATCGGGCAGCGTCACCGGCTCGGTGACCCGGAACTCCGGATCCGCCGGAACCAGCACAACCGAAGTCGACGTCGGTGCGGTGTTGATCGCGAAGTTGTTCGACTGGCTTGTGCCGCTACCCGCATTTCCCGAACCGTCACTGATACCCGCAATGTTCAAACTGATCGCGTTGTTGCCGTTGCTGATATTGCTGGTGGGCGTCAGCGTCGCGGTCCAGGTTGTGCCGCCGTCGCTGCTGGACAGGTTGGACAACGTGCCGTTGGCGACACTGATGTCCGACAGATCGAAACCACTCACCGCCTCGTTGAAGGTAAAGGTCACCAGCGAGGTCTGGCCAACGCCCAGGTTCGGGTTGGCAACGACGATGGTGGCGGTCGGCCGTTCGCCGTCGATGGCGTAATTATTGGAAACCGAAATGCTGCTGCCGATGTTGCCGGCCAGGTCCGAGACATTACTGGTGTCGAGGGCGATGAAATTGCTCGGGTCGGACATATTCGCGGTGGGCGTGAAGGTCGCGGTCCAGGTCTTGCCGCCGTCACTGCTGGCCAGGTTGCTCAACTCGCCGTTGGTCACGCTCAAATCCGACAAGTCGAAATCGCTCACGGCCTCACTGAACGTGAACGTCACCAGCGTGGTCTGGCCAATGCCCAAATGCGGATTGGCGACCACGATGGTGGCAGTCGGACGCGTGGCATCGAGGGCGTAGTTGTTGGAGATGGCGATTGCGGCACCGGCGTTGCCTGCCGCGTCGGCCACGTTGCCGGTGTCGAGCAGGATCAGGTTGGTGGTGTCGTTGATGTTCGCCGTCGGCGTCAGTGTCGCGGTCCAGGTCACGCCGCCGTTGCTGCTGGCCAGGTTGGACAGCACACCGTTGGCCACGCTGAGGTCCGACAAATCGAAACCGGACACCGCTTCGCTGAACGTGATGGTGACCGTGGTGGTCTCGCCGATGCCGAGGCGATTGTCCGCCACCACAATGGTCGCGGTCGGACGCGCCGTGTCGATGGCGTAGTTGTTGGAATCGGTCACGCCCACGCCGCTGTTGCCCGAGGCGTTTTGCACACCGCTGTTGTCGAGGCTGATCAGGTTGGTGCTGTCCGTCACGTCGACCGTTGGCGTGAAGGTCGCCGTCCAGGTGATGCCGCCGTCGCTGGACGAGACGTTGCTCAGCGTGCCGTTGGCGATGGTCAGGTCGGCATTGGTGAAACCGCTCACCGCTTCCGAGAACGTAATGGTCACGCCAGAGGTTTCACCGGCCTTGAGGGCGTTGTCGGCGATCACGATGGTCGCGCTCGGCACCTGGGTTTCCACCACGTAGTTGGCGGAGTTGGTGGTGCCCGTGCCGGTGTTACCGGCCAGGTCGGCGATGCCGGTGTTGTTCAGAGTGATGAGGTTGGTCGCATCGGTCACGCCGAGGGTCGGTGTGAAGGTGGCGGTCCAGGTGATCCCGCCGTCACTGCTGCTGACGGCGCTCAACGTGCCGTTGGCAATGCTCAGATCGCTGTTGTCGAAACCGCTGACTGACTCGCTGAAGGTGATGGTCACCAGCGCGGTTTCACCGGGTTTCAGGGTCGTATCGCTCAGCACGATGGTCGCGGTCGGGCGTTGGCTGTCGATCACATAATTATTGGAATCGGTGGTGCCGCTGCCCGCGTTGCCCGCCAAGTCCTGAACGCCGGTGTTGTCCAGCCGGATGATGTTGCTGGTGTCGGTGATGCCGGCCAAAGGCGTCAATGTCGCGGTCCAGGTGATGCCGCCATCGCTGCTGGAAACGTTGCTCAGGGTGGCATTGTCGATGATCAGGTCGGCGTTGGTAAAACCGCTCACCGCCTCACTGAAGGTGATGGTGACCAGAGTCGTCTGGCCCACGCCCAGGGCCGCGTCGGCCACCACGATGGTCGCGGTTGGACGCTGGGTGTCGATGGCGAAATTGTTGGAATTGGTGGTGCCGCTGCCGGCATTGCCCGAAGCGTTTTGCACGCCGCTGTTGTCCAGCGTGATCAAGTTGGTGGCATCGGTAATGGTGGTGGTCGGCGTGAATGTGGCGGTCCAGGTGATGCCGCCGTCACTGCTGCTCACCGCACTCAACGTGCCGTTGGCAATCGTCAGGTCGGCATTGCTGAAACCGCTCACCGCCTCGGAGAAGGTGATGGTCACCAGCGAGGTTTCGCCGATTCTCAGCGCATTGTCGGCGACCACGATGGTGGCGGTCGGCAATACGGTGTCGATGGTGTAATTCGCCGAACTGGTGGTGCCGCTGCCCGCGTTGCCGGCAATGTCGGCCACTCCGGTGTTGTTCAGGGTGATGAGGTTGCTGGTGTCCCTGACGCCGACCGTTGGCGTGAAAGTTGCGGTCCAGGTGATGCCGCCGTCGCTGCTGCTTACCGCGCTCAACGTGCCGTTGGGGATGCTCAGGTCACTGTTGTCGAAACCGCTGACCGCCTCGCTGAAGGTGATAGTCACCAGCGAGGTTTCGCCCGCGCTGAGGGTGCTGTCAGCGACCACGATGGTGGCGGTCGGGCGCAGGCTGTCGATCACGTAGTTGTTGGAATCGGTGGTGCCGCTGCCAGCGTTCCCGGCCAGGTCGGCGATCCCGGTGTTGTCCAGCGTGATGAGGTTGGTCGCATCGTTGACGCTCACGGTCGGCGTGAAGGTCGCCGTCCAGGTGATGCCGCCATCGCTGCTGCTCACGGCGCTCAATGTGCCGTTGGCAATGGTCAAGTCGGCGTTGGTGAAACCGCTGACCGCCTCAGAGAAGGTGATGGTCACTAACGAGGTTTGGCCCAGCGCCAGCGTGGTGTCCGCCACGACAATCGTCGCAGTCGGGCGCACGGTGTCGATGGCGTAGTTGTTGGAATCAGTAGTGCCACTGCCGGCGTTGCCCGAACCGTTTTGCACACCGCTGTTGTCCAGGGTGATCAGGTTGCTGGTGTCGGTGATGCTGGAGGTCGGCGTGAACGTGGCCGTCCAGGTAATGCCGCCGTCGCTGCTGCTCACCGCGCTGAGCGTACCGTTGGCGATGGTCAGGTCGGCGTTGGTGAAACCGGTCACCGCCTCGGAGAAGGTGACGGTTACCAACGACGTTTCGCCGATTCTCAGCGCATTGTCGGCGACCACAATGGTGGCGGTCGGCAGCACGGTATCGATCGTGTAGTTGCCGGAGTTGGTTGTGCCGCTGCCTGCGTTGCCGGACAGGTCGGCCACGCCGGTGTTGGCCAGGGTGATGATGTTGGTCAGGTCATTCACGCCAACGGTGGGTGTGAAGGTCGCGGTCCAGGTGATACCGCCGTCGCTGCTGCTCACGGCCGTCAACGTGCCGTTGGCGATGGTCAGGTCGGCGTTGGTGAAACCGCTCACTGCTTCGGAGAAGGTGATGGTCACCAGCGAGGTTTCGCCCGCACTCAGGGTCGGGTCTGCCAGCACAATCGTGGCGGTCGGACGCACCGTGTCGATGGCGTAGTTGTTGGAATCGGTGGTGCCGCTGCCGGCGTTGCCCGACAGATCCGCGATGCCGGTGTTGTCCAGCGTGATCAGGTTGGTCGTGTCGTTGACGCTGGCGCTCGGGGTGAAGGTCGCGGTCCAGGTGATGCCGCCGTCACTGCTGCTTACCGCGCTCAATGTGCCGTTGGCGATGGTCAGGTCGGCGTTGGTAAACCCGCTGACCGCTTCGCTGAAGGTGATGGTCACCAGCGAGGTTTCGCCGATTTTCAGCGCATTGTCCGTTACCACGACGGTGGCCGTCGGGCGCACGGTGTCGATGGCGTAGTTGTTCGAATTGCTGGTGCCGCTGCCGACGTTGCCGCTGCTCGCTGCCTGTACACCGCTGTTGTCGAGGGTGATCAGGTTGGTCGCGTCGGTGATGGTGTTGGTCGGCGTGAAGGTTGCCGTCCAAGTGATACCGCCGTCACTGCTGCTTACGGCGCTCAAGGTGCCGTTGGCGATGGTCAGGTCGGCGTTGGTGAAACCGGTCACTGCCTCGGAGAAGGTGATGGTCACCAGCGACGTTTCGCCGATTTTCAGCGCATTGTCGGCGACCACAATGGTGGCGGTCGGTAGCACGGTGTCGATGGTGTAGTTGCCGGAATTGGTGGTGCCGCTTTGCCGGACAGGTCGGCCACGCCGGTGTTGGCCAGGGTGATGACGTTGGTCAGGTCATTTACGCCAACGGTGGGCGTGAAGGTCGCGGTCCAGGTGATGCCACCGTCGCTGCTGCTCACGGCGCTCAACGTGCCGTTGGCAATGCTCAGGTCGGCGTTGGTGAAACCGCTCACTGCTTCGGAGAATGTGATGGTCACCAGCGACGTTTCGCCCGCGGTCAGGGTGGTATCGGCCAGCACAATCGTGGCGGTCGGACGCACCGTGTCGATGGCGTAGTTGTTGGAATCGGTGGTGCCGCTGCCGGCGTTACCCGACAGATCCGCGATGCCGGTGTTGTTCAGGGTGATCAGGTTGGTCGTGTCGTTGATGCTGGCGCTCGGGGTGAACGTCGCGGTCCAGGTGATGCCGCCGTCGCTGCTGCTCACGGCGCTCAATGTGCCGTTGGCGATGGTCAGGTCGGCGTTGGTAAACCCGCTGACCGCTTCGCTGAAGGTGATGGTTACCAGCGAGGTTTCGCCGATTTTCAGGGCATTGTCGGCTACCACGACGGTGGCCGTCGGGCGCACGGTGTCGATCACATAATTGTTCGAGTTGGTCGTGCCGGTGCCGGCGTTGCC